>NZ_JAMOKM010000005.1:0-296459 GCF_023656665.1 Parabacteroides sp. B2-S-102
AGATCTATAAGCAAATTTCCATCCATTTTCATATCACATATATATTATATATCCCCGCCATACCAACTTATCTCCATTCTGCTTATTCGCAGTTCATATACTTTAGTTCTGATGAAACTACGTTGATTTGAATAGAGGATAAAGGTGATAAGAGATAGAAAATCAGTGAGTAACTAAATGGTAGAATAACCAATAGCAGTATAGATCTAAATAAAAATAGATATAGATGATTGTTATTTAGGGACTTACATTAGATAAAAGACGTAGTTTCATCAGAACCTAGAACAAGGTTACAAGTGAAGATTCAAATATAAACAAGCATCATTACATATCGCAAATATACAAAAAAATGTAAATACAGTATGAGTATCCTTGAAATCTAGTTAAATTCTACTTGAGGACAAAGAATGTCCTCACTAATTATCCGCTTCGCAAATGATATATTGATAAAGGTCGGAATGTCCGGTTTTATCGATTATCTTATGCTTTTCGAGTTGGAATTTCAGTTGGGCCAAACCAAGAGCGCCAAAGCCGGGAAGGTCTAATAAAGAGTCGAGTCCGTTTTTGAGGGCGTAACGTAGAATATCTTCTATGGTTTCTATTTTCAAGGTTGTAAGGCATTTACGGATATAGGGCGCTAAGGTGAGACGGGTAATGGGTTGGCATATCCGTTTCGCGGCATTTAAGGGAACGGGGGTAAGTGATCGGGGAGATTCGATACATAGACCGTTTTGGAGCGCCTTTTTATATAATCTTCTCAATTCGTATTCCATGTTCCTGTTCTCTATCCACAGACGTTCTATCTCAAGGTCTTGGTTCGTGATTGTTTTCTTGTATTCGGTCAGGAAGCCCATGTTTTCTTGCAAGCGGAGCGATATGACCTTATATCGGCGACAGATTCCGTCGTAGGATATACCACAACGTTTAGCTACGTCTTCTATCTTGGCTCCGGAAGTTATTTCCGTAAAGATAAGTCGGTCTTTCTTGTCGTGTATGAATGTTGATAGTTCGGCGATAATGAGTTTAAGTAGGGGAGAGATGTTTTTAAGGGATCGCAGGCAGAAAAGGTAATCATCGAATTGGGAGATGATCTCGTTTATCTCTTCTTCCTTGTCTTGGAGGATAAGTTGCAGGTATAGCTTTTGTATTCCCATACGCTCGATATGGGAAATAAATTCACGTAAATTGGTCAGATCGACTAGGCGAACACCTTGCTTCACGACGTAAGATGTTATTTTTTTAGATATCGCCCATTGCTGGATTTCTTGAGATGGAAAGCCGGTGATACGAGCGGCTTCTTCAATAGTAATAAACTCAGGCATAACTATTTGATTAAAGTAAAACTTATACTATTTATCTTTAAAAAGGGCGTTATTTGGCGTTATATTGAAGAGCTGGCCTTTCATTATAAAATAAAGAAAGGGCGATTGGCTGAAAATATTGTTGACAAAGGCTCGGCCAAGCCTCAACACTCAATAAAGTCAGCCGCACGCCCCCCCTTATCTGTATACAATAATCTATCTATACTATACAGTAGCATAGATAACACGTATATCTAATAAAGGGTTGCGGGGCTTTCTCTGTGCATTGAGTGTCTCGAAAAATTTGGCCGATTTTTGTCAACTCGCACAAATATCGCACGCAACACAAGGCTTCTAACTTAAAAGCCTTTTATTGTCGCAAATATACGTATTAAAAATATTTTAGTCTATGATAATCCATACGTTTTCTATTTTATCATTGTTTTACTACCAACAAAGAAAGAATAAGTAGATAAAAACCTACGCTTTTACCTTTTGCTTTTCTGTCTTAATTACTAGCTAGGCAAATATATGATATATTCTTTAATTATAATTGATTATTAAGGAAAAAATCAAGATGGCGATCCATCAAACAGTACGAAGACTACTACCCTAAAGTCTACGGAATGACCTTACAAAATACTTTTATAGCGCAAAAAAGATTAGGTACATTGCCAAATGGCTTTTTTAGGTAGAAAGTTACCAGTTAACTAACATTTCAAAGTAAGTTAGCTTCAACGGCAAAGTAAGTTAACTTCATAAATCCGGGGTGAAATCCGCAAACGACATACAACATGCGTCTACACTCCCAACACTATATAACCGCTATGGATATTTGAAGTATTGATAATAGGCGGTTTACTTCTGTTATCCGTAACTCCAACCTTATCAGTCAACAAGCCTTTCATTAAAAGATAAGCACATCATAATGGCACGACTGTGCCATCCTAGTGGCACACCATTGCCATAAGGAAGGCACAGCTATGCCACGCCAATGGCACTGCCGTGCCACGATATGGGAAATGATTGGCACTGCGGAAGTCTGTTAACTAGACAGTTAAGGATGGATAAATAATTATTCCCCTAACTTATCAAGCAACTCATACGACGGAACGAAGAAAAGAGTTCCCGTTATCGGCGTGCTGAAGTCCAGCAGACGATCCGTATTGCCTACGGGATCACCGACGAACATATTCTCCAGCATTCGTCGGGTGGTGCTGAACGTGCTGGCATAGGCGATAAAATAGGTACCGTATTCACCTTTGGAGGTATGGGCGAATGGCATGTTAGCACGGACTATTTTCAGATCGTCTCCGATGTTCGTCACGGCGTTATGGGCGTTCTTCGGTTTTTCCTCATCTGATAGCTCGACATCGTTGAATTTACGGCGACCGATGACTTTCTCTTGCTCTTCCACTGGAAGCGCATTCCATGCCACCATATCATGAATGTATTTTTGCACAAACACATAACTTCCGCCCATAAACTCGGGGTCCTCATCGCCTATTACCGCGAAACGATAGGGGTCTTCATCCACGGCAGGGTTCTCCGTACCGTCCACGAAACCGATAATCGCCTTACCGTCTCTATACCGAAAACCGTGGGTCTCATCGATCGATTCCACGACACCTCGCAGTTTCTGGTCTATAATGGAGGCGAACTCAAAGCACAGTCCCATCTGCTTACAGCGGATGTGGAATAGTAAATCCCCGGGGGTAGAAACAGCCGTAAGCTTAACTCCTTTGATCTCTTCAAACGGTTGCAATTCCTTGGGGTTTCCTTGCTCCGGAAAGAAACGTATCCAAGCATCCGCCCCGAATCCTATCGTACAACTGAATTGCATATCAGGATAGCGATTGCGCATACTACGTATCAAAGCGGAGAAATTAGCGCACACGTCCTTTACCTTATCAATCGTGTCGGGGAGATCTTTTAGAGCATAGACAATGAAAACCGCATTCTCACCCGGTTTTTGGGTAACATCTTGCGGATAGTTAGCGTTCAATGGATTTTGTAGAGAGTTCATAGCACATCTTTAATTATATTGTTATTATATGGATATAACTCTATAGATGCGCTCTTGTTCAAGGAAATGTAACGAAAAATGTCCTAGCGGTTATTTTTCAATATCTATTTGTAGAGACGGGGCGTGCCCCGTCTCATCCCTTCAAAATAGTAACTAAAGAATACTATCAGTCTGTGGAAGACGGGGCACGCCCCGTCTCTACAACTGGGTAGTTATTTCACGTCGATGCTGATCTTCTGCTTGATATCTGAGGTGGAGGCTCCTAGTTGGAGGATGAACTCGCCGGGTTCTACGACGAATTGGCTTTGTGCCTCACTATAGAAAGCTAAAGAGGATACGGGGATGTCCAACGTGATTCGCCGACTCTCACCGGGTTTAAGGAATACCTTCTTGAAGCCTTTTAACTCCTTGACCGGACGCATCACGGAGCAAACCGGATCGCTTACATACAATTGGGCCACCTCAGCTCCTTCACGGTCTCCAGTATTGGTTAGGGTGAAAGTCGCTTGGATCGTGTCCGCTTGATCATACGTCTTTTTATCCGTATTCAGATTGGAATAGTTGAATGTCGTATAGGATAAGCCGTAACCGAACGGATAAACGACCGGAAGCCCCTTCGTATCGAACCAGCGGTAACCTACCAAGATATCTTCCTCATAATTCACTTTCAGATCCCTGCCGGGGAAGTTGCCCAACGCATGCGCCGGAGATTGATCCAAGCTCACGGGAGTGGTGAACGGCATCTTTCCGCTCGGATTCACCTTGCCGGATAATACGTCTACCAAGGCATTTCCTCCTTCCATACCGTTGAACCAAGCCCAAACGATAGCCGGGGAACAAATATCCACGGCGGCCATATTCAACGGCGATCCGGCGATCATGACCACGATCGTACGAGGATTCGCCTTTACCACCTCTTGAATCAACTCAACCTGCCCGTATGGGATATCCATATTCAGACGGTCGAACGACTCGGTATCATAATCATGGTTCAAACCACAAACCAAAAGGGCCACGTCACTCGTGCGGGCAACCTCTACCGCCTCTTTCAATAACGCGTCGCTTTCCTGTGTCTTGGAAGAGAAAGTACCAGAGCTTTGCCCATTATTGCTTCCCTCCACGAAAGTAGATAACTTCTCATAGCCTTGGGCAAAACGGATATCCACCTTATCGCCCCATTTCGCACGAAGCGCCCCTAATGGAGTTACCTCGTAAACCGCCTTGATCTCGGAACTCAAGCCACCATTGGAATGTTTGCGGGTAGCGTTATCGCCAATTACCGCCAGACTCTTGATCGAGGAGAAATCCAACGGGAGAAGATTATTCTGGTTCTTCAATAAGACAATGGCTTCGGCAGCCGCGTCGTAAGTGGCTTGCTGATGCTCTTTCGTATTCATGGAGCCCGGGCCGAAACGCTTTTTCGGGTCCAAGACATTCGTCTTGATCATCACACGTAAGACATCGCCCACCTTCTCGTCCACCAAGCTCATAGGAACCTTACCGGACTTAACAGCCTCGATCAAGGGGTTGGCATAATACCAATCCTCATATTTATCAATCAGCGTGCCCATCTCCAGATCCAAGCCGGCCTCCATAGAAGGAACCGTGCTATGAGCGGCTCCCCAATCAGTTACATATACGCCATCGAATCCCCATTCATTCCGAAGGATCTTGCGAACCAAGTAGTTATTCTCCGCGCAGAACTCCCCACGGAATTTATTATAAGCGGCCATTACCGTCAAGGCGCCTCCCTCCTGTACGGCCGCCTTGAAAGCGGGTAAATAAATCTCACGCAAGGCACGCTCGCTACATTCCACATCGACCGTCGTACGGTTTGTCTCTTGGTTATTCACGGCGAAATGCTTTACGCTACAAGCCACGTCACGGCTCTGCAAGCCTTTGATATAAGCGACCGCCAATACGGAGTTCATATAAGGGTCCTCGCTCATATACTCGAAGTTACGGCCACAAAGCGGGGAGCGAATGATATTCACGCCCGGGCCCAGCAACACATCCTTCTTACGCCAGCGAGCCTCCTCGCCCAGCACCTCGCCCCGGCGATAAGCCAACTCCGGGTTCCAAGCGGCGGCGAAAGCCGTGCCGGTCGGGAAATAAGAGGCGGAATCATTTGTCCAACCCGCATACGCCCAATCGTGGCGATTGATCTCCGCACGTACCCCGTGAGGCCCGTCGCTCAAGCTCCACTCGGGAATCCCCAGACGCTCTACTCCGGCAACATAGAATTTTGAGTTACCATGCAACAACCCGACCTTTTCCTCCAAGGTCATCTTCTTAATCAGTTTCTCGATACGTTTCTCCATTTGTACCTTCTCTTTATCCGTGACCTGCGAGCTCGCGGCAGCCGCGTTCAAGAATAGCCCGCAAGCGATCACGCCTATTATCTTTTTCATTTCCTCTTTATTTATAGGTTTATTATTGCGCTTGAATCGTTACCGTCGCCTCGGGTAAGCCCTCGGCTATGGCTTTTAAGTGGATGTCGCCTTGTCCGCCCTTGTTCCGGATCACGACCAAGGCTTTTCCGTAGTAGGCTTGCCGTTTCGGTTTACGGAGGCTGTTCGGATCGTTCGGATCTCCGTTATCCGTTCCGGCGATCTCACCCGGGCCCTCCACGGAGAAACGGATCAACGGGGTAGCGTCGGGAACCCGGTTACCATCGATATCGCATACATCTACGGTTACAAACGATAGGTCCGAGCCATCCGCTTGGATGACGCTACGATCCGGGGTCAAGACCAAACGGGCCGGCTCTCCTGCCGTATGGATCTCTTTCACCAAGACCTCCTTACCCCCTAAGCGGGAGACGGCTCTCAAGGTTCCGGGCGTAAAAGGCACACGCCAAGAGACATGATAGGTACTGTCCGTTTTTTGTCGTACGCCTAGGCTCTTTCCGTTTAGGTATAGTTCCACCTCATCGGCATTGTTATAATAGGCCCAGATATCCACCCGTTCGCCTTCCTTCCAGTTCCAATGCGGGAAAATGTGCAATACGGGTTCATCCGTCCACTCGCTTTTATACATATAATATACATCCTTCGGGAAACCCGCCAGATCCACGATACCGAAGAAGCTGCTCCGGCTGGGCCACCAATAGGGGGTAGGCTCTCCCAAGTAATCGAAACCCGTCCAGACGAACAGGCCGGATACATGCGGAAGCGTCTTCACCAGATGCCAAGTCTTCTCGTGCGTAGAGCCCCAAGGTACATGGCAATTATCATAAGAGGAGCAAACATGCTCGGGAGCCTCGAAAGGCTTGTCCCACGATTCCGGACGGATATAAATATGATCGGACGGCATCTCATAATAGCCACGGGTCATCAAGGCCGAGGTAGATTCGCTCACGATCAGTTTCCTTCCGGGGAAATTCCGGAGAAACGGTTCAAGATATTGCTCATGGTAGTTGAAGCCCAGCACGTCCAAGGCATCCGAGCGGAACAGATGATTCGCAGGGTTTACCTCGTTACAGCCGGCGGTAACGACCCGGGAAGTATCCAGCCGTTTCACGATAGCCGCCAGATGACGGGTGATCAAGGATTGACGACTAAGGGTCGTATCCTTCAGCAAAGCGGGATCAATGGCATGGCCCGCATTCAAGATCAGGTTCGCCGCTTGCAGATCCAGCTCGGTAGCGTCGGCATGACTCCATTGCTCAAGTACCTCATTGCCTATACTCCACATGAAAACAGAGGCGTGATTCCGGTCACGCAAGATCTCGTCCGTCAAATCCCGCTCATGCCACTCCGCGAAATACCGGGCGTAATCGTATGGGGACTTACGGCGTTCCCACATATCGAAAGACTCATCCTGTACCAGAAGGCCCATACGATCGCAAAGATCCAGCAACTCGGGTGCCGGGGCGTTATGGCTGGTACGGATCGCGTTCACACCCATCTCCTTCATGATCTGTAGCTGGCGCTCGATAGCCCGTGTATTCACGGCGGCACCCAGACAGCCTAAATCATGATGCAGGCAAACCCCTTTTATCTTCAAAGGCTTATCATTCAAATAAAAGCCGGTAGCGGAATCCCAACGGAACGTACGCAATCCGAATACCGTCTCGTAACGATCTACCACCTTACCAGCCACTTTCACTTCCGTGACGGCCGTGTAGAGCGAGGGAGAATCGGGGCTCCAAAGCTTGGGATTTGAGATCGAGAACTGATGATCGACAGATGCCTCCCGCATACGGGTGTCGTAACAGGGCGTATACGGTACCCGTAACAGAGTTGTTACGGGTGCCGTAACAACTCTGTTACGGTCATCGTAAATAGAGGTAGAGACTTCGGCCTCCCTATCCGCCTCCGAGCTATTCCTTATTCTCGCCTCCAAGGAGAAGGTAGCCTCCTCCGGTGAGATCTTCATATCATGCACGAAAGTGCCCCAGTTGTCCACATGTACCGGATTCACCTTCACCAGCCATACGTTACGGTAGATACCGGAGCCGGAATACCAGCGGGAGTTCGGCTGCTCGCTATTATCCGCCTTCACTACAATTACGTTCGGTTGGCTTCCATACCTCAAATAAGGCGTCAAGTCATAACGAAACGATACATAACCATTCGGGCGGAATCCCAGCGAATGACCATTGATCCAAACCTCGCTATTCCGGTAAACCCCGTCGAAATCAACATAAACAACCTTACCCCGATCCGTCTCCGGAAGGGTAAATGTCTTTCGATACCAGCCAATCCCGCCCGGTAGCGCGCCGCCGCCCGGGGTAGACGGGTTATCGAGGGAGAAATCCCCCTCGATACTCCAATCATGCGGTAAAGATAAGATACGCCAAGTGGAATCATCGCTGTCCGGGGATGAATAATCCTGAACGCTATCCGACAAGGCAAATTTCCAATCGTCATTCCATGAGCTACGTTCACGCACCTGCTCCCCGGTGGGGGAACAGGCGGTGAGCAATAGGCCCAGAAGCCACGCGAATGGCCGATTCATCAGTGATATCATTAGTGATTATATAGTTTAATTGATATTACCCAGTTGTAGAGACGGGGCGTGCCCTGTCTCTACAACTAGAGGTTTACCTTGGTAAGATATTGTCACGTCCTTGCCAGCGGGGTTCTCCGGCGTGATGAGACGTACCGTGATCTGACGCTCGCGGATCATGCCCGGATAATCGCCCTCCCGCGCGCCGATCGTGAGCGTTCGCCTCGCATCATCATAAACAAACGGGATGGTAGCGTAATTTCCTTTCTCGTAATCGTAGGTCACGCCATTATCCTCATATAAGGTGAAGGAGCCGTCGGCACCGGCGTAAACAGAGACGGTTAAGTCTTTCTGCTCCTCTTTCGTAGACTGGATTACCTTTCCGGTCGGTACGATAGAACCGGCTCTCACGAACAAAGGCATACGCTCGTAAGGAGCATCCACGTCCATTGTCGTTCCGCCTTGCACAGGCTTGCCGTTGTAAAAATCGTACCAAATGCCGGCCGGGAAGTACACCTCACGGTCGCGAGCCTTATACTCATACACCGGGCATGCCATGAAGGCCGGGCCAAACATAAACTGGTCGTCTATATCGTAAGTCTTCTCATCGTCCGAATAATCCATCACCAAGGCACGCATGATCGTATAATCCTCAAAATGCGTCTTGGAGGCCAAGCTATAGATATACGGCATCAATTGATAGCGCAACTCGGTATAATACTTCATCGATTGGTACGTAGGCGATCCTTCCGGAGCGATATTATAGATCTCGCGGCAAGGATATTGCCCGTGGCTACGGAACAACGGACAGAAAGCCCCGAACTGATACCAACGGTTGTTCAACTCCCTCCATTCCCTCAAATCCTCGCTACCTTCCTTTGCGGCCATATAACGGTTCTCCACGCTGAAGCCACCGATATCCATCGTCCAGTAAGGGATACCGGACATGGCGAAGTTCAAGCCGGCGCTGATCTGCGCTTTCATATCCTCCCAGCGAGTACCGATATCGCCACTCCATGTAGCGGTAGAGTAACGTTGCTGGCCGGCGAAACCGGAACGGGTCAACAAGAATACACGGTCATCCGGGTTTACGCTACGTTGTCCGTCGTAGATCGCCTCGGCGTTCTCCAAGGCATACGCGTTGAAGTATTTCGTGGACGGGCCCAGATAAGTCGGTCCGCAAAGCGCCTTGCGATACTCGATATCCGTATTATCCTGTACGTTCGGCTCGGAAGCGTCCATCCACCAAGCGTCGATGCCCAAGGAATACAGATGCTCGTTCATCTGTTCCCAGAAAAGCTTGCGGGCTTCCGGGTTGTACGCGTCATAGAAAGAACCGATATAACCCGGATAAATCCAGTCGCGGATACTATCCTTAATCGCCTGCTGATACATAGCACCCAGCGCATCCAACTCTTTATAATGCTCTGTCGTATAATAGAACTTCGGCCATACGGAGATCATGATACGGGCATCCTTATCGTGGATTTCCTGAATCATGCCTTTCGGGTCCGGGAAGCGTTCCTTATCAAACTCGTGGCTACCCCATGCGTCTACCGGCCAGTAGCTCCAGTCCTGTACGATCACATCCAAGGGAACCTGCCGCCGGCGGTATTCGTTCAAGGCGGTCAATAGCTCCTCTTGCGTCTTATAACGCTCACGGCTCAACCAGAATCCCATCGCCCATTTCGGCATGATCTGGCTCTTGCCCGTAACCGTGCGGTAACCGCTGATCACCTTATCCATGGAAGACTCTCCGTTGATGAAGTAGTAATCGATATCATCCCCCATTTCCGACCAGAAAGCCAACCGCTCCCGCTCCTCCTCCGGTAGCGGAGATAATACCTTCAAGCCGATATAAGAGACATCGCCATCCGGCAACCATTCGATACGGATCGGATAACGTTTGCCCTTTTCCAGATCGGCCGTAGCCTTGTAATCATTCGGGTTCCATGCCGCACGCCAACGTTCCGGGATGATCTCCTCGTTATTCACAAATACCTTGGTATAACCGGCGTAATGTAGTTTGAAATGATAAGTACCCGTCTCTTTCGCCTCGATCTCGCCCTCCCAAGTAGCGGAAGCGCTCGGCTTCGGGAAGTCTGCCGGCAGGTTCTTGATGGTTTTCAGATTCTCATAATCTACCTTATCTTCATCCCGCTGGATTAAAACGGAAATCTTCGCCTTATCCGTATAGTAGGTAGCGGTCAACGCCCCTGCCCTCCCGTCTTTTCCGTATAGCCCAAAGACATCGCCCAAATCGGCGTATGGACGCTTGTCGCCGAAACGGCTCAAGGAATAGTTATGCCAAAGTACACCATACCCTTTTGAGGAAACGATAAACGGCACGCTCACCTTCGTGTTATATTGGAAAAGCTCTTCGTTCTTGCCTTTGTAGTTGAACTCATCGCTCTGATGCTGTCCTAGGCCGTAAAGCCCTTCCTCGTCCTCGCTCTCAAATACCTGACGTAAGGTATAGCCTTTGGTTCCTTCCACCTCGATCGGCGTAAATTCCTTGCCTCCGTTTGTCTTCTCACGAAGGATCGTGTGTCCGTTGGCGTCGGTAAAGCGAACCTCTCCGGTCTCCCGTGAAAGACGGGCCTGTGTGGTTTGCGTACTTACGATGATCGTATCCCCCGAGGTCGTTATCTGAAACGATGGGGCGGGTAACGATTTCGTGTCCTTGATCAAGTTCACTTGGTTGGAAAACTTACCATCCGGAGAGGCGATTACCCGGATAATATCATCAGAGATTACTTCCAATTTAACAGCCTTCGCCTGTCCGGAACGGATATCGGCGACCAAGCCATTCTCGACCTTCCGGTAAGCGGAATCAGTCATGCAGGAAGTCAGCAGGGAAAGCCCTAACGTGAATACCGCGATGTGTTGTTTCATATTCTATAGATTCTTTAATTATTTCCGATCAGCAATGAGTCCGAACAGGTTTTTCCATACAAGAAAAATGGTTCTTCATTCGTTGGCAAAATTAAAGGGTTCGCGGCGGACAGGAAGCCATAAATGTTTTGGGTTACGGGGAGAACCGTAAAAAGGTAGGGGAAGAATGTTTATTTTAAGGGGATATTTTGTTATATCCCCTAATTACGTGGCATTTATTTAGAAAAAGTTTATTTATGATAGTCAGAGGGAAGCCTTCCGAACTCATCCTTAAAATACTTCCGGAATAGCTTCACATCATTGAAACCGCACTCCAGCGCGACCTCGTTGACCCGCATCTGGCTCTTCTCCAATAACTGCGCCGCACGCTTCAAGCGCACCGTACGGATCAACTCCACCGGAGTCTTACCCGTGATGGAAAGGCATTTCTTGTAGAAGTTCACACGACTCATGCCCATCTCCCGGCTCAACCGTTCTACAGACAACTCCGGATTGGCGATCTGCTCTTCGATATAGGCGATGGCCTTACGCATCAACTCCTCATCCATGGAGCTAGCTTGTACCTCCGTCAAGGCGATGCCCATGGTAGAGGACTGCATAAAGGCCTTTTGCATCTTCTTCTTCATCTCGATCAAATGCCGCACCTTCAAGAGAAGCATCTCCATATTGAATGGCTTGCTGATATAATCATCCGCACCAGCTTCCAGACCGACCAGTTGGCTATCTTTAGCGGACTTTGCCGTCAGTAGGATCACCGGGATGTGGGAAGTCCGGATGTCTCCCTTGATCCGGCGGCATAAAGTGATACCGTCGGTGATAGGCATCATCACGTCGCTGATCACCATATCCGGCAGCTCCTCCGGAATGAGTTTCCACGCATCTTCTCCATCCGCCGCCGTGAGTACCGAATAAACGCCACTCAAGCTTAACTTCATAAATTCCCGGAAATCCGTGTTATCGTCTACGACCAGCAACGTAGGTCTTTCCGCCGGAGACGCATCCTTATCAGCGATCTCCGGAAGCTCCTCAACCGGAGGCAAGATATCCCCTTCGGCAATTCCTTCCGGAGCCGAGATAATATCTTGGTTGTCCAAGGGGATCACCGGCAGCGTAACCGTAAACGTACTACCCGCTCCCGGCTCGCTTTTCACGGTTATCGTCCCATGATGCATCCGCACGAATTCCCGGCATAGGTGCAAGCCGATACCCGTACCTACCACGGGATTTCCCTTATCCGGGGAAGACACCTGATAAAAGCGATCGAAGATAGCTCCTTGTTTATCCGCAGGAATACCGATACCGCTATCCGACACCTCGATAACCAGTTTGTTCTCTCCCTCCTTCTCCAACCGCAAGCTAAGCGTCACCGAGATAGTACCTCCCTCCGGCGTAAACTTAAAAGCGTTACTCAGTAGATTAGAGACGATCTTGAAGACCTTATCCGTGTCAAACTTCATCGGGAGAGACGTGAAGACCGAGGAGAAAGAGAAATGAATCCGCTTTTGCTCCGAAAGCTCCTTGAAGGAATAAGCCACGTCACGCACGAACGGGACAATATCGCCGGTAGACAAGACCAAGCTATCCCCTTGCATATCGATCTTGCGGAAATCCAATAACTGGTTCACCAATTTAAGCAACCGGTCGGCGTTCCGGTAGATCAACTTCAATATTTGCTGGGATTCCATGTCTTTCTCCGTTTTCATCAACTTCTCCAAAGGAGTCATGATCAATGTTAGCGGCGTACGGAACTCATGGCTTACGTTCGTAAAGAAACGAAGCTTCATCTCGTCCACCTCATGCTGCTGACGCACAGTAGCCCGTTCTTGCTCCTCCTCCAACTTCTTTTGCTGGATACGGAAAATAAAACGTATCACGCCATACGCCAATAATATACCAGCTATGATATACAACGCTATTGCCCATCCGGTAGCCCAGAACGGAGGCAAGATCGTGATCTGCAAGCTCGTGATCTGCAAGCTCGTGATCTCCTTGCTCCAAATCCGGTCGTTATTCATCGCCTTTACCTTGAAAGTGTAAGTTCCCGGGTTCAAGTTCGTATAGGTAATACGACGTTCCAAGGCGCTTACGGTAGTCCATTCCGAGTCGAAGCCCTCCATCTTAAAAGCATATTTATTCTTCAAAGGAAGGAAATAGCAACAAGAAGAGATGGTAAAGGAGAAATTACGTTCCGTATAATTCAGTTTCAATTGCTTGGTACAGGTGATATCTTTATCCAAAATCACATGCCCGTCATACGCCTCTCTCGCCGTTATCGGGACATTATTCACCATAAGTCCGGTTATCACCGCCGGTGGAGCATAGCTATTATAACGTATCCGGGCAGGATCAACGAAGGTAAGACCGTTTGTCCCGCCAAACGCCAACTCACCCGTTTCCAGTCCGCAAGCGCTATTCACGTTAAACACACGTCCTTGAACGCCCTCATTCTCATCATAGCTATTCCAATCGAACGTATAATTATTATCCGTATCCCGATTCGGAACGATATTCAATAAGCCGTTCTTCGTTCCCACCCAAACCGTATGATATTTATCCTCCAAGATAGACATGATGCTGTTATCCGGTAATCCGGAAGAATGGTTCAACCGATACATCTTATCATTCAACCTATCATATATATGTAGCCCATGATTACTCCCGATCCATACCCATTGGCGGCTATCACAAAATACGACATTGATGATTTGATCCTCAAACACGGAACGTCCATCCTTCGTGCCGTTAAAAGAAGTAACAGCCCCCGTCTCCGGGTTGATCCAGTTCACTCCTAAAGAAGTTCCAACGACAATATTCCCCTTCTCATCCCCGGAAAGGCTATATACGATATCCGAGTTAATCGCATTCTCCTTATCCCCCATGCGATAATACGTCCATTTCCCGGTAGATTGATCCAAGCAATCCAGGCCGCCTTCCAACGTACCGATCCACAAACGATTCTTGGCATCGACATACAAACTATACACGCTATTATTGGATAAGCCGTCCTTACTGCCCGGGATATCCCGATAATGCTTGAAACGTTTCCCGTCAAAACCGGTCAACCCCTCCATATAAGTACCCAGCCATAACTTGCCATCCAAATCTTTCGCCATACTAATCACGACATCGCCGGAGATAGCGTTCTCGCTTTCCCGCCCCGCCCGGTAGCGGACATACTCCCCGGTTTCCCGATCGTAACGTAATAGGCCGTTTCCGCTAGTACCGATCCACAGATCCCCTTCTTTATCTTCTACGATACAATTAAAGTCATTGTTAAAGATATCCCGCATCAACTCCAAAGGGTACCGGATAGTCTGGAATTTAAAAATGCTCTCATGATAATAGTTGATGCCGTTTTTATAAGTGCCGGCCCACATAATCCCCGTATCATCCCGATACAAGCAGATCACGCTATTCTGGCTCAAACTCGTTTGGTTAAACGGGTTATTTCGTATATAACGCATCCGGTCCAGACGTTTATCCAAGATATTGATACCGCCATGATCGGTAGCGATCCAGATATTACCGTTCATATCCTCCGCCACGTCACGCACCATTATAGAGGATAAAGCGACCGGGGTTTCGGTCGTATAATGTTTCCACTCCTTGCTTTTGGGATTTAGGCGAAAGAGACCTCTACTATATCCGGGATTTAAGAAAAACCACAGATCCCCGTCACTATCGGCGAACACATAGAATAACTGGGCATTCGCATATTGAGTCAGATACTCATCCCGATAGACAGGTTCTCCGGATGCCTTATCGATCCCCTCTACCACTCCCGAGGTATGGACTACATATAGACGATCGCCCACGTCACTCATATCACAAACCCGGCCATCCTCTTTATTTAGCGGATACGAATAAATTTTTCCCCTCGCTTGATCATAACGGCAAAATTCATTCGTATAGGTAGCGAAATAGAGTTGTTTATCATTGTCGACAAATATCTTAGCGGGAGGATTCTCTAGACGTAAGCTATCTAATATTTCCTTCTCCGGAATAAAACGGTCATTACCGGGCTCATATACGCAAAGTTGGTTCGTATTATAGGTAATCCAAATACGCCCATCGGCGGTTTCTTGAAGCTCGGAGACATGCTCCTCCCTAAAAGGCAACCCGCTTTCCTTGTATTTATAATGCTTAAACTCATACCCATCAAAACGGTTCACCCCAGAAGTGGTACCCAACCACATAAACCCCTTCCGGTCTTTCAGGATACAAGTGATCTCATTGGAAGACAGACCGTCCTGTACTCCCAGACGGTTGAAAAGAATATCTTCCGCCGCAAGTCCGGACCCCAATATTCCCCAAGACAGGATCATTATGATACAGAGTAGAGTTTTCGTTTTCATACTTAGCAAATATAGATATTTCCCGAGAACGAACCAAACCAACCGGTATCTAATTCTGCTGCAATGCGGGTTGCAGTAAACATACACGTAAAGTATCCATATATAAGAACATGATTATTAAAAATTATCCCGTACATTTGTCTTTCGATTGGAATTGAAACGAATAAGGCGCAATGATTGTTGTAAGAGATTTTGACAGACTGAAAGGAAAGGAACTGGTAGCTACGATCGGATTTTTCGATGGTGTGCATCTAGGACACCGTTTTTTAATCGACGAGATGAAAGAGATTGCCAAAGCACGTAACCTGCCATCGGCCGTAATCACCTTCCCGGAACATCCCCGGGCCGTATTGCACGCGGATTACCAACCGAAGCTATTAAATTCTTTCGAGGAAAAGTTACAGCAATTAGAGACTACCGGAGTAGATTATTGCATCGTATTGGATTTTACGATCGAGCTATCCCGGTTCTCGGCCAAGGAATTCATTACCTCTATTTTAGCGAAGAGCCTGCATGTAAAGACCTTATTGATCGGATATGACCATCGTTTCGGGCACGATCGGACGGATGGCTTCGAGCAATATGTCGTTTATGGCACCGAATGTGGTATCGAGGTGCTAAAGGCATCTCCCTATGACGAAGGGAATACGGCCGTCAGCTCTTCCGAGATCCGGAAATTACTTCAAGCCGGAAATGTAGCGGAAGCCGCTTATTTACTGACCTATCCCTATCAATTGCTGGGCCATATCGTCAGCGGCTATAAAGTGGGACGCACGCTAGGATTTCCCACGGCGAATATACGGGTAGATGAGCCTTTTAAAGTCATTCCGGGTATTGGCGTATATGCCGTATGGGTGGAGGTGGAAGGCGAACGATATAAGGGAATGCTTTATATCGGTGACCGTCCGACACTCAATAATGGGAAGGACATATCCATGGAGGTCAACATTCTGGATTTCTCCGGAGATATCTACAACGATAGCATTCGTGTCTCATTCGTTCAATACGTACGCGGAGACATCAAATTCGATTCCTTAGAAGAATTGAAAGCCCAACTGGAGAAAGACAGATGCACCGTAAATAATTTATTATAATATGGAAAGATATTACGAAGCGATTGATTTATTAAAAGGCATGATCTCCCGTCCGTCTTTCAGCCGGGACGAGACCGCCGTAGCGGATTTCCTGCAAGCAGAATGGCAAAAGGCCGGACAAAAGGTGTTCCGCAAAGGCAACAACCTGTGGATCATCGCCCCGGATTTCGATTTCGGTAAACCGACCCTTTTACTCAACTCCCATATAGACACCGTCAAGCCCGCTTCCGGTTGGACCAAAGACCCGTTCACTCCCGAAGAGACCGAGGATGATCAATTATATGGACTGGGCAGTAACGATGCCGGGGCGAGCGTAGTCTCCCTCTATGAAGCCTTCTGTATCTTAAGCGAGAAAGAACAACCTTATAATCTAATCTTCCTTGCGTCTTGTGAGGAAGAGGTATCCGGGAAGAATGGCATTGAAAGCGCATTGGCCGAGCTTCCTCCTATCTCCTTCGCTGTCGTAGGTGAACCCACGGGTATGCAACCCGCCGTAGCCGAGAAAGGGCTAATGGTACTGGATTGTACCGCTATCGGAAAGGCCGGACATGCCGCACGCAATGAGGGTATCAATGCCATCACTCTAGCCATGAAGGATATAGAATGGTTCAGCACCTATCAATTCCCGGAGAAAAGCGACTTCCTCGGACCGGTGAAAATGACTGTCACCATCATCCATGCCGGTACGCAACACAATGTCGTTCCCGATAAATGCGAATTCACGGTAGATATCCGCACCAACGAATTTTATACGAACGAACAGTTATTCGAGCTAATCAAGGAAAAGGTTCATTGCGAGATCAAGGCCCGCAGCTTCCGCCTTAGCTCCACCCGCACGGATCTGGATCATCCTTTTGTGCGACGGGCGATCTTGATGGGAAAAGAGCCTTTCGGCTCTCCTACGCTTAGCGACCAAGCCTTGATGCGTTTCCCCTCCGTAAAGATAGGGCCGGGAAACTCGGCACGTTCCCATTCCGCGGACGAATACATCAAGGGACCGGAGATCCGGGAAGCGATCGATACCTATGTAAGGTTACTGAATGGATTACAACTATAGCTTATGTTAAAAAAGATACTGGGGACAATAGGCTCGCGTTATCTGATAGCTTTCCTTAACCTAGCGCTGATCTTCATCAACGCGAAGGTGCTGGGAATCGAGGGCGTGGGGATGATCGGGTTGATCGTGGCCTCGGTAAATATAGCGGTAATCGTCAATGGGATTTTATGCGGGAATACGATTGTCTATTTCATGAACCGTTACTCCATGCGGACAATTTTCCTTCCCGCATATCTGTGGACACCTATCGGCTCTTCCCTAGCTTGCGGCTTCATGTATCTTACTGGGCTTTTACCCACCGGCTATCGGCTGGATATCTTCTTGTTGGCGATCTTGAGCTCTACGGTAAACGCCAATGCCCGCTTCTTGTTGGGTAAAGACAATATCAAAGGGTTTAATCTCACGTTTATATTGCAAGGAGGACTGCTATTTTTCGTCTTACTCTATTTCTATTATATATTGAAGCGCCCGGACGTACGGTCGTATGTCTGGGGATTATATGTCACGAACGGCATAGCCTTTATTGCCAGCCTATCGATGCTTGTTCCTTATTTCTTAAAGGAGACATCCCGGTCTTCCGGCAAATCGCTCTACGGTCTATTAAAAGAAATGTTTGCCTACGGCCTGTGGGCCGGCGCGGACGGGTTGGCGGAAACCTGTACTACCCGACTCAATTATTTCTTGATACAACGTTTCGCCGGGTTGGGAAGCGTAGGCTTGCTAGACGCTGGGACCAAGATCTCCGAGAGCGTATGGAATATTAGTCGCAGCGTAAGTTTCATCGAATACAGTAGCGTGGCCAAGACCTCAGAGGCAACGGAACAAAAACGTATTACCTTACAGCTTTTCAAATTGACCTTTTGCGCTTTAGCCCTCGTGATGGGATGTATCTTATTGGTACCGGAATGGATATATACGGATTATCTTTTCAGCGCCGAGTTCAAAGGCATACGTAAAGTGATAGGCGGATTATCGATCGGAATCGTAGCGTTAGGCTGCAACAGCATCATCAGCCATTATTTCATCGGCAGCGGAAAGATCCGGTACAGTACGGCAAGCTCGTGCGTAGGGCTTATTGCCTTATTAATCTCCGGCTTCTTACTCATCCCGTCTTACGGGGTCGTAGGTTCCGCTATCACGACCAGTATCGCCTTTACCTCTATGCTGGTTTTCTCATTGACGGTCTTCTCCCGGCAAACACTTACACGCTGGAATGAGTTCCTTCCGAACAAAAAAGACTTCCAAGCTTGCAGAATTCATATACAAAAATCCTTGTAATTCTATCACGAATTTTATCGATAACGCTATCAAGTTCACAGAAAAGGGGACAATTACGCTTGAAATGATTTCGTGCAAGGTACAGGTCTCGGGTTATCAAAACATGGACTGTACCTTATAAACAAACTCCATCCAAACCCAATAACGGATCGCTTTTCCTAAGAACATGGAGATCGCCACGACCCATATATTAGCCCGCAAGAAACCTAGAGCGACAGCGATAAAATCACCGATACCGGGAAGGAAAACAAAGAAGCCCATCCAAGAGCCTTTTCCCTTGATCCAATCCTGCACCTTCTGTAGTTTCACCGGATCGAGTTTCAGGTATTTCTCGATCCACTCCACCTTTCCCAACATCCCCAACCAATAGCAACTCATTCCACCTAAGAAATTACCAAGCGTAGCAGCGATCATGCAAGGCCAATATGCCGAACCCGCCAATAATACACCCGTCAATACGACCTCGCTGCTAAACGGTAAGATCGTGGCCGCTAAGAAAGAGGCGATAAACACCCCGATATACCCGTAGGCTATAAGAAATTCCATATACGTATCATTAATAATGCGATAAACATAGCTACCGAGAGATGGAACAGCCAAAAGATATATTTCCCCCGGTTCACCGTAAAGAAATGGGCGATCAGGATAGACGCCGGTACACAGGCCATTTCCAGAAATTCCTCGGACGATTGCTCATAGATAAAGAACAATCCAAACGACCAAATGGCCATGACAATCAGAAAAGAAAGAAACTGACGAGTACGCAAATTATCCTCATACTCATGTGTAACGATATTTAATGAGGCAATGATCGTTAATCCCGCCACTAAAACGATCTGTATCCAATCTATAATTCCCGTCCCTAGTACCGCAAGGAAACGGATCTTGAATAAGGAGGTGAAAGGTATGGTAAATGCCGTGAAATCCCGTTCCCAGACACACCATCCGAAAACAAACCAATAAACCGTCAAGATTCCGAACAAGGAAGCGACAAATGTCCGGATATTCAATGTCCTGAAATTATACATTCCCAACCAAAACAGCGGCAAGAACCAAAGGATGTGTATCCACAACAGACTTCCGATACTGATAATCAAGGATGCGTTATAAGCCTTATCCGTAGCGTCCGGGTCATGATAAGAGGTAAATAACTGATAAAGGGCCAATATCAAACAAAACACCCCGACAGATGTTGATTTCAAGGGAAAGAAATCCGGGTTTGTACTTGTCAACAAGGCATAGAAGAGAAAGGGAAGCAATGTCTTCTCACGAATCAACATCAACGCATAGTTTACCCGATGCACCAGAAACGCACCACCGGCCATCAGCAAAAAACCGATCAAATAGGTAAACAACTTACCCGGAAGAACCAGACAGAGGGCATTCCATAAAGGAGGAGCCGTCACCTCTCCATACACGGGATAGCCTACCGAATCCACATACCCCACGATCCAACAAAAAATACAAGCGCAAAGCATGTACAAATGGGTCATAGGTGTCGCTATAGTATATCTACGTCCGTAATATGAAGTTGTTCCTCTTGCCATAATCTTATCTTAGTGTGAAAATACGGTACCTGCGTTAGTGCAAGCACCGGAGCGACGTTCGTAGTGAACGCCGACCGGTACTCACCGTAAACGCCGACTGACGTTCACTGCAAATGCCGACCGGCGTTCTCGATAAACGCAATTATAAATCAAACCCGATATCCCGACGGAAATACTTCTTATCGAAATCGATCTGCTTAGCTCCGGCGAAAGATTGGGCCAAAGCCTCTTCCTTAGTAGCCCCATACGAACTGACCGCGATCACACGGCCGCCATTCGTCAGGATCTGGCCGTCTACCAGCTTCGTTCCGGCATGGAACACTATATTGTTCGAGGATACGCCATCCAATCCCGTGATTACCTTATTCTTCTCGTAAGCCTCCGGGTAACCGCCGCTTACCAACATAACCGTAACCGCCGCACGAGGGTCCTGTACCAATGTACGAGCCGCTAAATCGCCTTCCGCTACCCCTTCCAGCAAATCAACCAAATCGCTTTGGATACGAAGCATGACTACCTCTGTCTCCGGATCGCCCATACGACAATTGTATTCTATCACCATCGGCTCATTCTTCACATTGATCAGACCCAAGAAGATGAAACCTTTATAATCGATATGCTCCGCTTTCAATCCCTCTACGGTAGGACGGATAATACGCTCGTCCACCTTCGCCATAAAGACCTCATCAGCGAAAGGAACCGGGGAAACAGCTCCCATTCCACCTGTGTTTAAACCCGTATTGCCCTCGCCGATACGCTTATAATCTTTCGCTACCGGAAGCACCTTGTAATCGTTGCCATCCGTCAAGACGAATACGGAGCATTCGATACCATCCAAGAACTCCTCGATCACGACCGTCTTGCTCGCGTCGCCAAACATTCCGCCCAGCATATCTCCCAACTCTTTCTTGGCTTCCTCCAAGTTATCGATAATCAGTACCCCTTTACCGGCAGCCAATCCATCCGCTTTCAATACATAAGGAGCGGAAAGAGATTCCAAGAACGCATAGCCTTCCTCTAAGTTTTCAGTGGAAATACTCTTATAACGAGCGGTCGGGATATGATGACGCATCATAAACGCCTTGGCGAAATCCTTGCTACCTTCCAATTGGGCACCTTCCCCACTCGGGCCGATCACGGGGATGGAGCTTAATGCCTCATCCTTCTTGAAATAATCATAAACACCCTTCACCAATGGATCCTCGGGACCTACCACGACCATATTCACTTGGTTCGCCAACGCAAAATCCTTGATAGCGGCAAAATCATCCGCTTTAATATCCACGTTGGTTCCTACCAACGCTGTTCCCGCATTACCGGGAGCGATAAATAACTTATCAACTTTCGGGCTTTGAGCGATCTTCCAAGCGATCGCATGCTCACGCCCACCAGAGCCTAATAACAATATATTCATATCTCTTCTAATTTTCAATTCTCAATTCTCCATTTTCAATACCCAAGGTAGTCATCGAAATACCTCGTAATCTTCTCATGCAAATGCGGACGGTCCTTACCGGTCACATTATGCTCATGGCGAGGATACACAAAGTAATCCGGATACGTATCAGCCTCTACGCAAGCCTTTAAGAAACCAAGGCTGTGTTGCCACACTACCACCGGATCGATATCCCCATGTATCATCAACAGATGGCCTTTCAGATTACCGGCCTTCAGTTTCAGGTTCGCGTTCTTATAACCTTCCGGATTATCCTGCGGGCGATCCATATAACGCTCGCCATACATAATCTCGTAATTGCTCCAGTCGATAACCGGCCCTCCGGCCACGCCCACCTTAAAGATCTCCGGATAAGTCAGCATCAAGTTCGTTGTCATAAAACCGCCATAACTCCAGCCATGTACCCCGATACGGTCGGCATCCACATAAGACAAAGATTTCAGGAACTCGACACCCTTCACTTGGTCCGCCATCTCATTGATACCCAAATTACGATGAATCACGCTCTCAAAAGCATGTCCACGATTTGCCGAGCCGCGGCTATCCACGGTAAACATCACATAACCTCTCTGTGCCATATAGAGGTCCCAACCACGAGCCCCGTTTTGCCAGTCGCCCGTAACAAGCTGTACTTTAGGGCCTCCATATACATAGACAATCGTAGGATACTTCTTCGTCTCATCCAAATCCGGCGGTAAAGTCAACCGGTAATTCAAGCGAGTCTTACCATCGGCGGCAAGGATATGTCCAACCTTGATCTGCGGCATCCGATACAATTTAAAGGGATCCGGAGCGGAAAGTAAGGTAGAAATCACTTTAGCGTCCTTTACACGGATTAAATCGATATCCCTCGGGGTAGAAGGAGAACTTACATAATCAATCGCATATTCGCCGGAGGGACTCAGCAACCAACGGTGCACGCCCACTTTCCAACTCAAGCAATTCATGATATCACCCGTTCTCAAATCCGTCTCCCAAATATAACGTTGCATCCCCGTTCCTTGCATATTCGGAGATACGGGATGAGGTGCCGTTCCCTCGAAAATCACCTTATTTCCGTCTTTGCTAAAGCCTAGCACCTTGGTAACCACCCATTCCCCACCGGTTAGCTTCCTTAATTCCTTTCCAGTCGTATCATACAGATATAGATGGTTATAGCCATCCGCCTCACTCTGCCAGATAAACTTATCCGGATCGTTCGGCAAGAAAAGCACGGGATGCTGCGGCTCCACATAACAACGATCCGTCTCGGTAAACAGATCAGCCTCTTTCTTTCCCGTCAAGGCAGAGTACCGCACCAAATGCATCTCGTTCTGCTCACGATTCAACTCAGCGATATAAATACTCTTCTCATCCGGACTCCAAGCGATATTTGTTAAATATTTCTCTTTCGGCAAGCCTGTCTCCAACCAAACCGTCTGCCCGGTAGCTACCTGATAGACACCCACCGTAACCTCATGGCTCTTCATTCCAGCCATCGGATATTTATGAGGAACCGGCGTAGCGCAACGAGTATCGATATTCACCAGCGGGTAAGCGGTCACCATACGCTCATCCATACGATAAAACGCTAGAGCCGAGCCTTTAGGAGACCAAAACATACCTTTCGTAATCCCGAACTCCCGTTGATGGACAGCCTGTCCGCATACGATTCCATCCTGTGTTTCACGTGTAACAATCGTATTTCGTCCATCCGGGGATAAAATATGCACATTGTTTCCCTCCGTAAAAGCTAAGTTATTCGTAGCCGGGCAAAAGTCATAATTCGCCCAGTTATTCTTCAAAGCATAATCAGCGACTACCTTATTCTTCTTATAGTCATAATGAATCCGGTGCTGTTTGCTAGTAAAAGCCAAGACCGAACCACTTTCATAGGGTACCAAAAAGCTAGGCAAGGAACCAACCGTCTGCAGATTTGCCGCCGTCAAGGCCCCATTCAGTCTTTCCAACGAAAAAAGGACCTCTTCTTTTTTCCCCGGCTTAGCTCCTAACACGCTATCTCCCTTAACATATAAGTACTCGTCCCCGCACCATCGTAACTGTTTCAAGTCACGAGGTACGAAGCGGCTATACGTCTTCCCTCCAGGAATCAAGTCGTGCAAGGAGAGTTGCTTATCTTGGGCGGTAATCGACATCGTTAATAAAATCAGACATAGGCTTATGAATAAAGATGATTTAATCCTCATAATCATCATACCCTCTCCGTTTTATAGGCTTTATAGGTTTGCTAAATGGGCGCTTTCCATCCCGCTTATGATCGCCAAACCCTTTCTTACGGTCATCCTCATCCCGATAACGCATTTTCACAGGACGTTCTCCTTTTGGCTTGATCGGCTTACGAACCGGGGCATCCACGAATTTCTTGCGGACCGGACGGTCCTCTCCCCGATCCTCTCCAAAGATACGTTTCCCCGGAATGGAAGCGAAACGCTCCTCATCATCCTCGCTATGGGCAGCGGCGAAACGACGCTCCGGACGATCCACACGACCCGTACGGAAGTTTGGACGATCATTGCCTCTACGCTCGAAAGAGCCTTCCGATCTGTGCGGACGCTCCTCTCCATCCTCATTCAATGCCTTTTTGAAGTCCTTATTAGTTCCCTCAAATAACTCATAGCAACGGTATTCGCACTCCAAGGAACCGTTCATCAATTTGATCTTCTCGCTCGGGCGCAAGCCGATCTTATCGAAACATTCATCTTTATAGCTCAAAATCCAAGCCTTATATCCCATGAACACGTGTTTCAAACGCTCGCCGATCATATTATACAATCCCAATAGATCACGAGATGATATACGCTCTCCATAAGGTGGGTTCGTCACCAATATACCCGGCTTCGGAGCCTCTGTATATTGTTGGAACGGTTTCACCTTCAGATCGATATATTTCATCAAGCCAGCGCTACGGATATTCTCCAAGGCGATATCGATAGCGGCTTGGGAAATATCGGAGCCATAGCAATGGAAAGCGAACTCACGCTCCCCGCTCTCATCATTATAAATACGATCGAACAATTCCTCATCATAGTCCACCCATTTCTGGAAAGCGAACTCTTTCCGATGGATACCCGGAGCGATATTCAAGGCGATCATGGCAGCCTCGATCAACAATGTACCGGAACCACACATCGGATCTACGAAATTAGATTCTCCTTTCCAACCGGTTTTTAGGATCATGCCGGCAGCCAACACCTCATTTAACGGAGCTTCCGTTTGATCCACCCGATAACCACGCTTGTGCAAAGACTCGCCGGAGCTATCGATAGATAAGGTACAATCGTTATGCGAAATATGGATATTGATATATAAGTCCGGGTTATTGACACGAACGGACGGACGCTTCTTGAACTTCTCGATGAAATAATCCACGATAGCGTCTTTCGTACGGTAAGCGACAAACTTCGAGTGATTGAAATCCTCGGAATAGATCACCGAGTCGATCGCGAACGTCTTGTCCAGCGACAAATACTTCTCCCACTCTACCTTTTTCACCTCTTTATAAACGGTATCAGCATCTTTGGCCTTGAAATGATAAATCGGTTTCAGAATGCGCAGGGCAGTACGGCAGTGGAAATTCGCTTTATAAAGCAATTCCTTATCACCCGTAAAGGAAACCATACGACGACCGATCTGCAAGTCGTTGGCACCTAAAGCTAATAACTCCTCGGCCAAGATCTCTTCCAACCCGTATAGGGTTTTGGCCACCATTTCAAATGTCTCGCTCATTTTAATTGAAAATTGAGAATTGAGAATTGAAAATTATTCCCAATTGCGTATTACGTTGTTTATTATTAATTATTCTCATTTCGCTCTCTGACATGCTTCGATCTCCTTCCGGCTACCCTCTTGATAATTTTCAATTCTCAATTTTCAATTGTGTAACCGTACTCCCTGCCGGTACATCCTCCGCTATCCAGACGTTACCACATATCGTAGCCCCTCTGCCAATCCGGATTTTACCAATTAAGGTGGAATTAGAATATACTGTCACATGATCTTCCAAGATAGGATGACGGGCTACGCCACGGATAGCGTTACCGTTCTCATCGGGGGGAAGTTTCTCTCCCGCCAAGCTGACGCCCTGAAAGATTCGGACGTAATTGCCGATCACGCTCGTCTCGCCGATCACCGTACCCGTCCCGTGGTCTATCGAGAAATGATGACCGATCTTCGCGCCCGGATGGATATCGATACCGGTCTCGGAATGTGCCATCTCCGTAATCATACGAGGAATATAAGGAACCCCGAGCTTATACAATTGATGGGCGATCCGGTAATTACCGATCGCCCGGAAACCGGGATAACAAAATATGACCTCTCCTAGATTTTGAGCGGCGGGATCGCCATTGAAAGTCGCCTCCACATCCGTAGCCAGCAGACCGCGAATCTCCGGAAGCGTAGAGATGAAAGCCTCCGAAATAGCCTCTGCCTCAGCGGAGATCTTTTCTTCCGGGCAAGTCACGCAAGATGTATCCGCGAAACAAAGTCCCGCATAAACCTGCTTGGATAATAAAGAATGAAGAGTCTCAACATTTACGCCCGTATGAAAACGGATCGTCTGTTTACTGATACGGGCATTCCCATAATAACCGGGGAACAGGATCGCACGGCATAGATCGATGATCTCTTTCAGCACCTCGCCCGAGGGCAGCGCCTCCTCATCCCTGTACGCATGGAACAATTGTTTATACGATGCCTCATCCGATAGCTTCTCCACCGTATCGCCCAATACGCTACTATGCCTCTGTATATCCATTATTTGCGGAATATTCTTTATAATGCGCAAAAATAGTATTTTATTTGAGAACACCTTCACGAAGAGGCATCAAAAATACAGCCAACGACTAATATTACGTTCTATAGCGCTAAATTCCACGCCAACCTTTATCAACTTACGCCCATCCGCCTGATAGAGTTACAAATAAATAATCTTCATATCGAATACTTTACCACATCCAATGCTCCACTTTCATCAAGAGCCAAGGCGACCAGAAAACGATCGGAAGGGTCTACGGCAATCCTCTTTATTGAACGATCAAAATTCAATCGTTTCTTTAATTGGCCGTCCCAAGAAAGAACCAGCAATGTGGATAAATTCGAAAAATCCGCAGAACCATCGTACAAGCAATATACATACTGATCCGTACCGAATATATCGATAAAGCATTTTGTCGTTCCAAGAACATCCACTTGGGTATCATTCTTCTTCAGTAAAGGCACGATAGGCTCCTTCCCATACGTAAAGCTCCTTTGATAAGTTCCCTTCAAATCGTAAAAATCAATTTGGTTGAAGAAACGCAAGGCAGCAACCACACTGTTTTGCCGCTCATTCACACAAAGATTAGGCAAATAAGCGACGTGCTTACAAGAACGATACGTTCTTGCTACTTTTGGTGGCTCCACCCAATAAATTCCCTCTTCCCGATTCGCATAGCAGAAAGGACCATAAACATTTTTCTCTACGATCGGAACCGCATAAACTTCTTTCGTGGTGACATTATAATGCGTAGAGGGAACAAGTTCGGGTATTAGTATATATTTCCGATCAAAACGCAAAGAATCCGCCAGCACCTGCATCTTATTAAATGTAAGTTGGTTATCCACGATCCAGAACTCATCCTTTCCGGCGGGTTCTTTTGTATTTGACTTCATAAACTCCGGATTAGAGAAATAAGTGGCACCATATCCTTTCAACGCAAACGCATGCAGGTGCGACAAATCATCTTTGTCGAATACTTGAATGATCGTATCACACCCACGAGCCAACAACACCAAATAAGACTCGGTAAGACCAATCCCATCATAGCATACACCAGAATCCCCTTTCATTAACAAATTTCCCTCCAGCCGTTTTTCTTCTCTTTCCGCATCGGAACAAGCGAGAAGAAACAAAGCGAAGAATACAATAATCCCATACAATACTCTCATGACCTTTCTATTTTAAATAAACATAAGATCGGATTATCGTCCTGTGTACGATTCTCCGCTATCCGTCTCAAATCCTCATAATGTATCTGATTACGCAACAGCACCGTCGAACTGATCTTCCCGATAAAATAATCTTTATACACTCCGCAAATACCGTAAAAGCCTGTCAACCCCGTAGCCCTTATGAAGTTGGGGAACGCATACGAGAATGCCTCTTTCCTATCCTTGTCATAAAATCCGAAGTAAGTTACCTTATCGCACATATAGGTCGCATGCAGGATCTGTTCGGTCTCCAGCAGCCCAAAAGAATTTACATAGCCGGAGCGAAACAGATCGCCAGAGAAATCTCTCCCGCCTCTCCCTTTCTCCTTGACATACTCGATAGGAGGCATACTTTTATCTCCGAAGCGAACTTTATAAGCAGGCTCCAACATCCCGTCCTTCACTTTCCACACTTCGGGGGTAAAGGGGAAATGCGCATACCAATCCCCAGCAAAGGCATGCAACGTCTTGCTCCCATTGATCGTATGGCCGGACGTGAAATAAGCCGGTCCCAACAATGCGTCTTGCTCTCCTTTCCTGTCCGTGGCTTTCAGATAGAAGTTTTCCCTTTGCGGTGTCGCAAATCCCAAAGGATAATACCAAATCCAATTCTCCTTATCCAAAGGGGCGCAGTCCACAAAATAATCAGCTACATCTTGCGTGGATATATATTGATAGGTATCCAGATCATAACGCAATAAGGCCGTCCCACCAAAATCCACCAATGTCAAGATTCGCTCTTTCTCATCCACGAAAAAGTGAGTTAGATAAAGATACTCTTCCGGCCCTTGTCCCCGCAAGCCTACACGAGTAATAAAATTTCCTTGATCACTGAATACAAAAAGCGCATTTATCTCATCACTTCTATCGAATACAAAAATACGATCGTCCACCCAGCAAACCCGGTAGAGATCTTTTAACAGCACGCTATCCTTCGTCTCCAAAGGAATGAATCTGCATTCCAAATGTTCCTGCAAGCCAACCGTACAATCGTTTCCGAAATCCACCACGTCCCACTCTTCCGATCGATTCTCGCATGCGATCAAAATGGAAGCCAGACTTATCATCACTAAATAATATAGTTTTCTCATGTTTTTCATATTAGATTCAGACCACTAATATACGTAACTTTTTGAAATACGCCAACTGCACAAGTTTTCCTAAGCGCACAATCGGAATTCACGAGAAGTACTACTTCCTTGGCCTATGAAGTATATCTCTTAGGGATACAGTGCTTATTTTCCACATAGTTATTGTACATTTTTCCAAATGCATTTAAAACCTCATTATCTGTTTCCCAAAACACGTACGTGTTTTCACAAATTCTCGTACGTGTTTTTCCGGAAACATTATCAACTTTTTATCAGTCTGATTATAAAGATATTATCAATACGTATATTTTAAATACTTACTGTATTTTTCACTATCAACAAAACACCTTATGGTTATGATTTTTGAAGCCCCAAGAAGGCTTTATTTACGAGCTTATCGACTTCCTTATACAGCCGTTGTATTTCCTTTGTATCCAATCCATTTTGTTCCCACTCCGCCTTATGAGCGTCGAATAAATCGAAAATCCGGTTCTCTACCGCACGAAGCTGTTGGATATAACCAGATTGGTCATCATTCCATAACAGTTGCCAATGCAAATACTTTTGGCCGTTGCCACGATGTATGGAGTAGACATTCTTCTGTAATTGAACGGAATACCAATCTAATAGGGCTGTTTTATAGGATGCGTCGTAAGTAACTAAAGCACTTTGCTCCTTTCCCATTTTCACCCAAAGAGGAATAGCGACAGAGGTAGGAGGATATCCCAAGGCAGTCCACATCGTTGTCAATTCCGGATTCATACCGGATTTTACGCCTTGGATTACGATAGAAGCCGTACTTTCTAGACGGGGGATGAAATCCTGCTCCACAAACCAGCCTGTACGATTGTTCGGACTTTGTCCCTTGTCCATCAAATCGATATCCAGCAAGCTATTATAAAAAGAGCGGGAAGCCTGCTGAAAGATACGCTGAGGAGTAAATCCTTCGTTCCGCATTTCCTTAAAGATCTTTTTCGCATTCTCATAACGTACATATCCTTTGCCTTCATCCGTACGCCCCTCGAAAGAGAAATTCGTATAAATCAAGTAACCTTCCGGCGCCAGATTCGGATCATTCGCGTCTTTCTTATAATATCGCTCATTATTCGCCTCATAATAAGCCGCACCACCATAAGCATCGATCACTCCGAAATTAGCCTCCACACGCATCGGGCGAGGCAAGGTATCCAAGAAATGCTCGAAATCCTGCACCGTCTTACAGACTCTCAAGGCTTTTCGCATCAAGTTTCCCTCTTGATCCATCTCCTTTATATCATCGTCTTTCAAGTTATAAGAAGCCGTATTCATGATAGAGAAGCCCGTCTCATTGCTTCCGGTCCACACGGCTCCCTCCGGATCATCGCTATTTACCAGCCCCAGAAAACGATAACCACCTTCGTCAAAATAACCGATATGGTTATACGGAGCGCCGGTATCCCGGTGTTTCCACATCAACGGACGGCCATCGGGAGTAGCCTTTCCAGTGATTATAATGGAGGTACAAGCCTTGTCAACCACCGGAAAACAAAGACATAGAACAAATAAAAGAAGTAGTTTTTTCATATCATTTATTGATTTAATAAGATTTCTTATGAGGAGCGCCAAATTCCTTACAGCTGACCTCGTCTATATCTACCGTCCAAATCTTCACGTTACGGACCGCCGGATCGCTATAACGGAAAGTCTTATCGGAATATTGCTTCATGATAATATCCAAGGCTTCCACCTTCTTGTCGAAATCCTCTTCGTAAGCGACCTTTCCCCAAGCGATCACGCTCTTCGAACGCATACGGTAGCTACAAGCTACCTCCGGATGCTGGAAAACCAAGGCATGGTCAATACTAAACGTAATACAGACTTTCAGATTACGTTCCAATATAGAGATGCTTCGTCCATCCTGCGCCGAGTGTAAATAAATCACGCCATCCTTATAACCGAAATTCATCGGCAATACATAAGGCGTTCCATCTGTATCCGCCATGCCAACGAAGCAAACATCGCTCTGGCGGATAATCGATTCGATCTGTTCCTTGTCCGTGTGTATAAGTGTCTTCATATTCCTTATGTTTAAATCTAACTTGATGCAAAATTAAAAAAATCATCTGTTTCTGCAACCCTTTATAACCCGCACTCGTCTATTAAGAAAAGAACCTAAAAAATTAAAGACGATGAAGACGAGAGTATCACTTTTTATATTCTGCATACAGATGATCGCGGTTTGCGGATTCGCAGCCGACAAACGTATCGATGGAAATGGGAACCCGGAAACCCGGGAGATAAAGATTAGCGATTACGACGAGATCACGTTCGTTGGCTCCGCTGATTTCGAGTATGAACAGTCGGATAAAGCGCCTTATCTATCCGTAACGATCGATGAGAACTTATTTGATTACCTCGTGACCGAAGTAGAAGGCGGTACGTTAAAGATCTATCCGAAATCTATCAAGAAAGGTTTTAATAATAACTCCTACGACTTGAGGCCGACCGTCTACAAGATAAAATCCAACTCCAAGGAACTAAAAGAGTTGAATACGGTAGGTTCCGGCAGTTTCATTATCAGCAAACCGACGAAAGTAAACCGGATGGAGATCAATATGGCCGGTAGTGGAAACGTTGAGTTGAGAGGCCCCGTAAAAGGTTACAAGCTTGAATGTAACATGGCCGGTAGCGGAAATATCATCGCCAAGGATATACAGCTGGACAACCTATCTTGCAGCCTCGCCAGCAGCGGGGAAATCGAGGTAATAGGAACCGTAGATCGTGCCTCATTCAATGTAGCGGGAAGTGGTGAGATTAAAGCCTTTGACTGCCAAGCACGTAAAGCAGAGTGTAATATCGCCAGCAGCGGCGAGATCAGCGTATATGCCACGCAAATCTTGGATGCCAATATCGTAGGTAGTGGTGAGATTCATTACAAAGGAGATCCGGAGATCAGTAAGTCTATCATGGGTTCCGGCTCGATCAACAAAGTCAAATAAACATTTAATACATACGAACGATGAAAACAAAATTAGTAGCGGTAATAGCCCTCATCTTTTGTGCCTTCATGGCAGAGGCTAGTAAAGTAGAAGGTAATGGGAATATTATTACGAAAGAGATATCGGTAGATAACTATAGCGAGATCGAACTGGGTGGAAATATCGAATATTCCGGCAATAATTTTTGGGGAAATAGAAGCAACAAGAAATTCCCGGTATTCAAATATACGCATGGACGAAGCGCTTCCTTGAAAATTACGATCGACGAGAATCTATTCCCACTCCTCTCGATCAAATCCAATAACGGACGGTTAGCTATCCGCATACAAGACGGGACCCGTATCAAACCGACCCAGTATGTAATCGAAGGAAGCTCGAAGACTCTGAAATACTTAAAGACTTCCGGCCCGATGGATTTTGAGGCGCAGAACGCTTTTTCCGAGGATCAACTGGAAATCAAGATTTCCGGCTCCAGCGACGTAAAGTTCCCACATAACGTGAAATTACGATTAGGTGAGTTCTCGGTATCCGGCTCCGGCGATCTGGTTTTTGAAGATTTGGACTGCAAGAATCTTACCAGCAAGGTTTCAGGCTCCGGAGACATCACCTTGAAAGGTAAGGCGGACGAGGCCCGCTATTCCGTATCGGGCAGTGGAGATATAAAAGCATACGACTTATCTGTCAATGATTTGAGTTGCTCGGTAAGCGGTAGCGGAGATGCCCGTGTTTATGCCAAAGATAACATGAACCTATCGGTTTCGGGCAGTGGAGACATCCGCTATAAAGGCCCGGCGAACGTGAATAAATCAAAGTCCGGCTCTGGATCCATTCAAGGCGCAAATTGATCGAACACACACATTTTTTTTAATACACACATTATCAAATTTAAAAAAGCTACTAGATGTGATATCCGGTAGCTTTTTCTTGCTATTTTTGTAACCAACTCTTTATTTATAGAGTCTAAATTAAAAAGTAGAATCATAAAAAACGATACTTATGAAAACAAAGGCTATCTTATTAATGGTATTTTTCCTAGGATGGGTCACTACCGGTTGGGCCGCAGATCATGTAAAAGGCGATGGTAAATTGACCTCGAAAAAGATTTCTGTCGCCGATTATAACGAGATTAAGGTGGATGGCGTAATTGATTTCAATTACGAGCAATCCGATGATCCTTCCACCGTGGAGGTTACCGTAGACCAGAATCTTCATCCCTATGTCAATATCGAGGTGAAGGATCGTGTCTTAACCATCGCTTTCAAAGGAGCGAAGGTAGATCATTTCACGAAGTTTATCGTAAAGACGAATTCTAAATGGCTTGCCGCCGCAAAAGTTTCCGGAAATGCCAACTTCATGGTAAACAGTCCGCTTACCGGAGACGAGACCGTTATTAAGGCGAACGCCAATAGCTTGGTGCAACTGAAAGAGACAGTTACGGTCGGTAAACTGGATTTGAATGTATCCGGTAACGCAAATATGGTTGTCAATCATCTGGAAGCCGACAAGATCGAATGTGATATCGATGGCTCTGGCTCTATAACGATCAAGAAAGGTAATGCGAAAGAAGGAGACTACAGTATCGTCAGCAGTGGTGATATACACGCTTTTGGGTTAGCGGTTCCTCAGCTAAGTTGCAAAGTAACAGGCAATGGCTTAGCGGAAGTACATGCTACCGATAATTTAAAGGCCAACGTAGTCGGTAAAGGAAATATCCGTTATAAAGGCCCGACAGCAGTTCAACAGAGAATAATCGGTAAAGGTACCGTAGAAGAAGTAAAAGAATGAAAACAAGAATTATATACCTATGTCTGCTGGTGATCTTTTCTACGACAGGTTGTATCAGTAAGAATGCTCGAAAAGGTATCAATGGGAACAAGAATATTGTTACCCGCACCATTCAAGTAGATGATTTCGAGGAAATACATCTAGGGTCCAATATCGAATCGGCGAAAAGCATCAATCCGTTCAACAAGAAGAACCGTGCGATATGTAATTACACCCAAACAGATGGCGCCTCCTCGTTGGAGATCAGCATGGACGAGAATTTGTTTGACTTATTGGATATAGAGAATAAGGATCACAAATTAATCATCAAGGCTAAATCCGGCAAGAAGATCTGTCCGACCCATCTGGTATTGAACACAAGTTCCAAGAACCTGAAGGAAGCGGGGATCAGTGGCAGCATCGACTTTATCGCCGATCAACCGCTACAACTGACAAATACGTCTTTTTATATCAGTGGCGTAGGCGACGTGAAATTAGCTGATTTATCTTGTGATACTTTCAAGGTAGCTATATCCGGAGTCGGCAATATTTACTTGAATGGAAACATCAAGAAAGGCAAATACTCCGTATCGGGTGTAGGGCACGTATATGCGTTCGATTGCCCCGTTGAGGATCTGGAATGCGAAGTTTCAGGTGTAGGAGGAATGGAAGTGAACGCTACCCAGAAATTAGACGCTAGCACTTCTGGTGTGGGAAGCGTTAAATATAAAGGCAATCCGGAGCATACGCAGAAATCCGCCTCCGGTGTCGGAAAAATCAAACAAGCAGATTAATCATCCCAAAAATCAATTAGATGAAAAAGATATCACTTTTATTCCTTATATGTGGCTTATTTCTAGTAAGCAGCTGTATCCCTACACAAACCATAAAAGGAGACGGCAATATCACCACGGAAAACATCCCGGTTTCCGAGTATGACTGTCTTGAGTTAGAGGGAGGAGGCATGGTCGTGAATTACACGCAATCCGACGCTCCTGAAGGTTTGGAAATAAAGACAGACCGGAATATCTTCGAGAAATATGAGTTTAATGTAGAGAACCATAAGCTTAAGATCCGTCCGAAAAAAGAATTCAGGAAACATACGAATTTCCGTCCGACCGAGTTCATGGTTACGGCCAACTCCCGCAATCTAAAGAAACTAGCGGCGGCAGGCAGTACCCATGTAAATATAAATTCCCCTCTACAAGCCGAGGAGTTCGAGGCAGGATTAGCCGGTAGCGGGATTATCCAATTCCACGACACGGCCTCTTTTACAAACCTAAAGATAGAGATCGCCGGTAGCGGAGATTTCGTTGGCCATAAAGTGTATTGTGAGGAATTAAACGGGGATATGGCCGGGTCTAACACGATCGTTCTAGGGGGAACCGTAGGCATAGCTGAATTCTCGATCGCCGGTAGCGGTACAGTACGTGCTTTCGATTGTACCATGGATGAGCTTGAGTGCAAGATTGCCGGTAGTGGAGACATAGAAGCCTTTGTCGTAAACAAAATCAAGGCAGAGATAGCCGGTAGCGGTTCCGTAAAATACAAAGGAGATCCCCAAGATATCCAAAAAAAGGTAATGGGCTCCGGTAAGATCGAGAAGGTGGAGTGATTCTTACAACCACCCCTCCTTTTTATACCATTCGATACTTTCTTCCAAGCCTTTACGTAAAGGATAGGCCGGGATAAAACCTAAATCATCTTGAAGAGGCGTGACATCGCAAATCCAGTTACGCTGCTTCAAGATGATGTATTTATCACTATTTAGCGTCATACTTTTCTTCAACAACTTACCGATCCATTCTGAACAGTGGCAAGCGATACGCACCAATCCCAGCGGTATACGGGCATGCAATACCCGCTTCTTTCCTAAGATATCTTGTATCATACGGGCAAAAGACTCATCCGTGTAGACATCTCCGTCGGCTACAAAATAATGCCGGTTCTCTATCTCCTCTTTCTCAAGGGAAAGGAAGGCCACGGTCGCTAAATCTTTTACATAGATAAACGTGATTCGCTGGGGAATAGCGCCTACGGCGAAATCGAGTCCCGACTTTACGCTTTGTATTTCCATGAAATAATCCTTCTCACCCGGCCCGTATACTCCTGTAGGCCGCAAGATCACGTAAGGAAAATAGGTTTGTTTACGGATGTAGTTCTCCGCCTCTAGCTTACTTTGGCCATAAGCCGTGTCCGGCCGCTGCGGATCGTCCAAGCGTATCGGGCGGAAAGTCTTCTCGTCGCCTCGCCCATAGCTGCTTAGGCTGCTCATCAAGAGGAATTTCTTCGGTTTGCAGCCGGCGGCGGCTAAAGCCTCGATAAATCGATGCGTATTCTCGGCGTTCACACGGAAAAAGTTTCGCTTATCCAATGTCTTCGTCAACCCGGCGTTATGGATCACATAATCCCATGCCCCATGCTCACGGGCAAAGTCTGAGAGTTGAGCCGTAAGCGCTTCCTGATCGCCATATTTCAAGTCGATGAAATGAATCCGCTTATCTTGCAGATGCGCTTTACTGCTACCCGCACGGATACCCGCCCACGTCTCATAGCCACGGCGAAGCGCCTCCTCTACCAAGAAACCGCCGATAAAACCACTCGCTCCGGTTATCAATATCTTCATATACTTCATTTTTCTTTCATATAAAATGTATAATAATACCACAACAACCCGATCCAATTCAAGAACAGGATCGTCAGCATCCAAAGAATCTTTTGTTTCTTACTGATGAAAGGGTTTTGCGATACGGCCTTACATCCGAACAGGATTACGGCAATACCTACGATATAACCGATCTCCGGCAAGCTTATCCAGCAAATGATTTGTGGTATCATAAAAATAGAGTTATTCGTGAAAAAGAATTATTCGTGTTGGTGTTTCTTCAAGACTCGGTGCGGCAAGTCACCATGCCCCACCAACTCGATCGGACAAGCGTATTTCTCGCCCAACCATTCCTCAGAGACATTCGCTCCCGGGTGATAATGCAAAGTCTCGTTTACGCAAGCGATATTTTTCACCATCGTCAAAACCGTACCGATATCATGGGAAACCAAGATGATAGCGCTCTCTTTATTGATATCTTCCAAGAGCTGATAAAAACGAGACTCGAATCGTTTATCCACATACGAATTAGGCTCATCCAAGATCAATACCTGCGGACGGGAGACAATAGAACGCCCCAATAAGACCCGCTGCAACTGGCCGCCGGAAAGCTCACCGATGGCCCTGCCCGCCAACTCCTCCAATCCCATCTGTACGATCACCTCGTCTACACGCTCTCTCTGGGATCTATTGAATGGACGGAACAAAGGTTTCTCCGCGGATAAACCGGAAGAGATCACTTCCCGTACCGAGATCGGAAACTTCTTATCGATCTGGCTCATTTGGGGTAGATAACCGATCTTCAAGGAAGGAACCTCTACATTTTCATCGTAAAAACGAATCGTTCCGGAAATAGGAGGCAATAGACCTAGTATCACCTTTAAAAGCGTCGTTTTCCCGCCGCCATTCGGTCCGATAATTCCCAAGAAATCATTTTTCCACACATCCAGCGTTACGTTACGTAAGGCGATCTTATTACCGTATCCGGCGGTAACCTCTCTCAACTCAATCAGCTTGTCCATCGGCTAACGATTTTGCGATATGAATCATTTCCTTACTCCAATCGTAATCCAGCGGATTGATCGGGATCAGACGGCAACCTGTTTCTTTAGCGATCAACTCGGCGTTCTTCTGGTCAAACTCCCGCTGGATAAACACGACTTTCGCATTATGTTCCCGTGCGGTCTCGACCAGTTCCTTTAATTGTGCGGGAGACGGTTCTTTTCCGTCCATCTCGATGCAAAGCTGGGTCAAGTCATATTCGTTAGCCAAATAGGTCAGGGCCGGATGGTAAATAATAAATGTCTTATTGTCAAGAGAATGTAACAAACCGGAAACGGTCTTTTCCGTCTCTCCGATTTCTTTCGTCAGTTGTTCATAATTCGCTTGGTAATATTCCTTATTCTCCGGGTCCAAAGACACAAAGGCATCCAAAGTGTTCTTGGCGATCACCTTCGCTCCAGAGATAGAGCTCCACGTATGCGGATCGACGCCTCCGGGATGATGATGGTGGTGGTGATCATGTTCCTCTTCTTCCTCGGGGCTTTTAAGTAAATCAATTCCTTCGGACAGGTCAAAAACCTTGAGTCCCGGATTATTATTCCGGATATTATCCATCCAAGCCTGTTCGAACCCGATCGATCCGATCCTTAAATAGCCTTGGCTTTTACCCACCTGCACCATTTGCTGCGGTGTAGGATCATACGTCTCCGGACTTTGCCCTGCCGGAACCACACAATTAATCTTAAATTTATCTCCGGCTATCTTCTCCGCAAAATACCGTTGCGGCTCAATCGTCACGGAAACGATCCTCTCATCTGCCCGCTTATCGCCGCAGGCCATAAGTATCAAGACGAAAAGAGCTGATATCAATACCTTAAATTCTTTCATACCACATATATATTTTCGCAAAGGTAACGAATATCGGGTAATAAGGCAGCAAGGAGACGATTCAAAGTTATCAGGAAGCAGTCTGACAAAATCCCCGTATTACAACCGATAAGTAATAATACGGGGATTTTATAGGGAAAAAATAGGCTACTCTATTTTTACTCGGCCAGCCATTTATTCATCTGTGTAAGGATCCGCTCCTTCATATCCTCCGGCATATTGCCGATACGGGCACGATGGCTGCCTCGGGGCTGGATATAGATTTGCTCGTTCTTCTTGCCTTTGAAAGCGGGAACCATGGCCGCGCTCCACGGGTCGATCTCGCCATAGATGAAGATCATTTTCGGATCGTTGTCTTTCAAGAAGTTATAGATCTTGTGGTACAGAGCCGGACGGAAGTCTACTTTACCGACCAGTTCCTCGGGAAGCATGATACGGTTTAGGTATCCATGGGCGCTATCGATCGTAAGGTATTTCTTGAAAGGTTTTACGTCATAGCCATAATAACCGAGCTCACGGGCAGCTTGTACGAAGAAAGAGATATTCGGCTGGTTCTCGGCGAAATAATCAGGACCGCTGATTTCCATCAAATGATCGAAGAGCGCCTGATCGTCGGCAGACTTGGAAGGGATCGTACTTACCGAAGTTCCCCACTGCCAAAGAGCGAATGAATATTCCAGTACGCAATAATCCAATACCTCGGGCATCGGGATACGGAATGTCAGGTTTTTATTCTTACAATAGCTCTCCAATAAAGGAAGCATATCGGACTTACGCTTCAAGACTTCCAATTGAAAATCCTGTATCCTCTCGCGTTCCGCTTTCGTACCTACCTTACGTAAGAAAGGTTCGTGGCGGCCATCCTCTACACCTTTACATAACGGACCGACATAAGGAACGGAGAAATCCACGTCGTCCGGGAAAAAGGCACGGTAAAGCATTGTAGTCTGCCCCCCCTTACTGATACCGGTACTGATCCATTTTCCCGGATAGATCTGCTTGAATGTATTGCGGACGTTATGTAAATCGTACGCAGAGTTCTCGGCGGTCAGATAATCCCAGTTTTTAGGTTCCGGCGTCGACTCCAAGAAATAACGGTACTCCACGAATACTAAGTTCGCATTCAATAGTTTAGATAGTTCTTCTTGATATTTCGGATTGAGCGCATAAGCCGCTCCATATCCTTCGGTCACGATAATGGTAGGACGATCATAACCTACATGGCCTACGATAACCCGTTGCGTAAATGTTCCGGCGGCGGGGTCTTTCGGATCGACCTGCTGAGTAATACGTACTACATATTTCTCCGGATAATAATCGGATTGAAGTTTTTCAATGCCACTAATTCCTTTTAGAGCGGCAAGCTTCTCTTGTAAATCTCCGGGAGCGGCCATTACCGTCATCACCGACAGGAAGAAAAGAAGCAAGAAGTTAAATGTTCTTCTCATGGTAATTTAGTCTTTTAGATATTGTATTGTTCGTAATAATCCCTCATATTTGGCGCGTTTCACCGCCGAATGCGCAAAGATACGATTATAATCCTCACGGCTCAATGCCTTGAGGTCGTCTTTTTTAAGGGAGAGCAAAGAAGGGGTGGGATGAAAGGCTGCTACTGCCGTAGGCATAGCGAAGCGGTTCCAAGGACAAACGGCTTGGCAGGTGTCGCATCCATAGATACGGTTACCTAAAAGGACGGCTTGCTCAACAGGGATTTCTCCACGATGCTCAATCGTAAGATAAGAGATACATTTACGGGCATTCAAACGTTTCGGCCCTTCCAAGGCTCCGGTAGGACAAGCGTCCAAACAGCGGATGCAGGAACCGCAGTGATTCTTTTTGGGGGAATCATAGGTATCGACTACCAAAGTTGTCACGATCTCCCCAAGGAAAAAGAAAGAGCCTTTGCCCGGGATGATTAGATTCGTATTCTTTCCGATCCATCCCAAACCGGCTTTCCAAGCCCAATAACGCTCTAACAGAGGGGCGGAGTCCGTGAATACACGGGCCTCATTGTTGGAGGGATGATGCTCGGTTATCGCTTTCCATAATTGGCGAAGTTTATCCTTTACGACCCCGTGATAATCTTCTCCGTACGCATAATACGAGATATAAGGTTCCGCCGGATTCCGGAGAACTTTCGGATAATAATTCAAGGCTACTGAGATAACTGATTTGGCACCTTCCACCAAGCCATCCGGATTGAGACGGATTTCCCGATGATTCTCCATGTATTTCATTCCAGCATGGTAGCCTTCCGCGATCCATTGGTCAAAATAAGCCTCCTCGCTCCCGGCCTTCGCTACTTCAGCGATACCGCAAGCGGAGAAGCCTAATTCCATAGCTTTATCTTTTATAAACTGGGAGATACCCATTATTCAAAAACTTTAAACTCGTAGCCTTCCTTTAAGAGCCATTCGACAGCCCGGGGCATTGCCTCACGCATATTACGCTCGGCTTTCAAGGAATCGTGGAAGACGATAACGGAACCATTACGGGTATAGTTCTTTACCACGTTGAAGACACCATTCGGAGTCATATGCGGGCTATAATCGCGGGTGACCACATCCCACATCACGATATGATAATGGCGGCGAAGCCATACTACCTGCGGAAAACGCATATGCCCATGAGGAGGCCGAAATAAATTGCTGGGAATATATTCGGCCGCCTTCTCCACATTCGCCAAATAATTCTTCGTCCAGAACTTGATGCCTTGGATATGATTGAACGTATGGTTACCGACACGGTGCCCACGATCTATCACCATCTGGAAGACCTCGGGATGCTTACGTACATTATCCCCTACCATAAAAAAGGTAGCCTTGATCCCATACGTATCCAATATATCTAAAACCCAAGGGGTAACCTCGGGAATCGGGCCGTCGTCGAAGGTGAGATACACACACTTCTTCTCTGCCGGTATTCGCCAAGTTACCCCCGGGAACAGTGCCCTGTAAAACCAAGGCGGTTGTTCTATAAACATACTTTGTTAGTCTTTTGCCACTGATCCGTACGCCATACGGTAATTATCAAATTCCTCTTGATAAGGCTTAGCGAACTCCGGATTGTATTGTTTGCTCACACGCAATACCTCTTGGAGAACCGCCAAGTTATGACCTAAATCACTCTCGACAGATGATAATTGCCCCGGACGCAAACGGAAATACCAGTTTATACTGCGCAACGCATTGTCCGCTATACCTTTATAAACCATCTCCGCCTTCTCCTTCTGGCCCAACTCGTAATACAGCTCACCTAAAGAAAGAGCGCTATAATCCAACGGAACATTCTCGGGAGGCAATACTTCCATCGCCTTATCCAATACGTTCAGTGCCTTCTCTTTCTTACCTTCCGCAACCAAAGCGGCAGCCAGCTTGCTGAACAATGCGATACGATAGCTCTTGCACATCCGCATTACATTCTCATCCAAGTACACACCCGGCGTATTGACACCACCCCATTTGAACTTATTCATCACGTTGTCATACATCTTCTCCGTATTGATCGAACGAACAGTTCCCTGCGTCTCCATCGGAACGATCTGATAAGCCATACCGGTCTGCTGGAAGTACGGATCCAATTTCACGAACTGATCCGGGCTTACGGTAATCGCGTAATAGATCGGACGGTTCCAGTCATTCGTCTGCAACATATCCAAGATAATCAACTCTTGCTTACCCAAGACATCCTTGCCTTTCAAGTCAATCTTCATCTCTTTCTGCAAATACGGCAAGTTAGCGGTATCGATCACGCCGGCAGCCATAACCGCGGCGGAATCTACCCCCATCGTCAATGTCTGCGCAGGAATATAATCTAATTCTTGATTGATACCCGGGATCTTCTTAAACTTCGGATCGTTGCTACGAACGAAATCAAGAGCGGTCTTCAGATCGATCGACTTATCCGTCATCGGGAATACATAAGCGGCATCACGAGTACCTTGCACATAATCCTCCGGTTGCCAAGAGATTGGAAGCGGATCGGATTCGTATGCTTGCTTCTTCATTTGGTTGATATACCAGTCGGTTTGCAAATAGCTCGTATTACATACACGTACATCCGTACGGATACCTTCCACCTCCTGTGCGTACCACAACGGGAACGTGTCATTATCACCATTCGTAAATATGACAGCGTTCGGCTCGCAAGATTCCAAATAGTTCGCACCAAAATCACGGCAAACATAACGGTTCGAGCGATCATGGTCGTCCCAGTTCTGCGCACCCATCTGGATAGGAACCAACAAGCACAGTACCGTAGCGACAGAACCCGCTATCACCGGAGATAACTTGCCATACTTCTGCAATCCTTTCGCCAAGGCCGCCACACCGAAACCGATCCATATACAGAACGCATAGAATGATCCGGCATACGCATAGTCTCGCTCACGAGGTTGATACGGCGTCTGGTTCAAGTAAAGCACGATCGCGATACCCGTCATAAAGAACAAGAAGAACGTGATCCAGAATCCCTGAATGCCCTTCTTTCCGGCATAAGCTTGGAATAGAAGCCCCAAGATACCCAATAGAAGCGGTAACATATAATATACGTTATGCCCCTTATTGTTGATAATATCGAACGGCATATCCTCTTGCGGGCCCACTAAAGCCTCATCAATAAACGGAATACCGGTTATCCAGTTACCATTCGAGACCTCACCGTTACCTTGTATATCGTTCTGCCGTCCGGAGAAGTTCCACATGAAATAACGCCAGTACATGAAATTCAGCTGATAAGCGAAGAAATAACGCAAATTCTCGGCAAATGTAGGTTTCATCACCGTCACCATCTCACCGCAACGGTTGAACTTCACCGGTGTACCTTTCACTTGTGCCCACTCCTTATAAGCAGCCACATGACGTCCGTCGCTACTATACATACGGGGGAAAAGCATACTCAACTCATCCACGTATTCGTATTCCGTATCGTAACGAGAGATATAATAATGATCCTTCTCGTTTTTATCTTTCTTAATGACACGGCTCCAAGTCGGCTCACCCTCTTTCGATACAGGTACGCAAGTACCGCCTTGGTTCTCACGCTTCACCTCAGAGACATAGGTCTGGCCGTAGATCAACGGAGTCTTACCGTATTGCTCGCGAGCCAAATAAGTACGCAAGGTAAAGATATCTTGCGGAGCGTTTTGGTTCATAGGCGTATCGGCTGTCGCACGGATCAATGTCAAGGCATAGGATGAATAACCCACTACGATTACCATCAAGCAGACCAAGATCGTATTCAGCATCTTGATATTTACCTTCTTGCTCATGAACAAATAAGCCGTCAAGGCCGCCGTAAGGATCACGGCGATCACGTAACCGCTACCGATAAACGGAATACCCAACAATACGATCGAGAGGATAAAGGATATCTTCATCCGCACCGGATGGATCTCGTCTTGCATCGTCTCCCAGATCGCCCAGATCAAGGAAGCCGCCAAGATAATCACGAACGCATATACACCCGAGTTATACGGCATACCGAACGTATTGACAAACAACAGCTCGAAATAACCGCAAACCTCAACCAAGCCTTGTACGACACCATACATCATCAAGCCCACGATAGCGAACGACACCAATAAAGCGATCAGCGTACCCTTCATCGTAGGATTCGGGAATTTCTTATAATAATATACCAACACGATAGCCGGGATACACAATAAGTTCAGCAAATGGACACCGATACTCAGACCCATCAAATAAGCGATCAGCACGATCCAACGATCGGCATGCGGACGATCGGCGGCTTCTTCCCATTTCAAGATCAACCAGAATACCAAGGCGGTAAACAAGGAAGAATAAGCATATACCTCGCCCTCCACGGCGCTAAACCAGAATGTATCGCTAAACGTATAAGCCAAAGAACCTACCAAACCGCAACCCATGATCGTAATCATCTGTCCCAGAGACATCGTTTTATCGTCTTCCACGATAATCTTACGAGCCAAATGAGTAATACTCCAGAAAAGGAATAAGATCGTCAGGCCGCTAAAGAGGGCGGACATCGTATTGACCATTACCGCCACCTTGGAAGGGTCCGAGGCGAACTGCGTAAATAAATTGGCTGTTAACATGAAGAAAGGAGCTCCGGGCGGATGGCCTACTTCCAATTTGTATGCCGAAGAGATAAACTCACCACAATCCCAGAAACTGGCGGTGGGTTCCATTGTCATCAGATAAACGGTAGAAGCGATCAAAAAAACGACCCACCCCAACACGTTGTTGATTAGTTTGTACTTTCCCATACTTTGTATAAGTGTGATAATTAATTGTTTCTACTTGCATACCCACACGGGCAGTCGGCCGCAAAGGTAATCATTTACGTTTAATACCTAACGTTCCATTCCCCTATAAATTATATAGAATAGATTAGAATTATATTAAACAAACCTTATCACTCAAGTGTTAATAGAATAGTTGAGTATTAAAATTATAGGGAGATGAAAGAAAATTATGAACTAATTGATAATGAAGAACGCCACCAATATGAATTTCATATAGAGCGATACGTTCCCAGAATAGAGTATATAAAAAATAAGGATGGGGTAATTTATCTCACCCACACTGAGGTTCCCATGGAGCTTGGAGGTAAAGGAATTGGTAGCCAATTGGTGGAGAAAGTGCTCTTGGATATCGAGAAGAAAGACTTACGTCTCGTTCCGTTATGTCCGTTCGTAGCTGGATATATCCAGAAGCATCCGGATTGGAAACGCATCGTAATGAGTGGTATACATATTTAATATTTATAACAAAATTATATGGGCAAGAAGATCGAATATACGAATGGTGAACTCACCATTATCTGGCAACCGGAGTTATGTCAACATGCCGGTATCTGTGTAAAGACTCTTCCCTGTGTCTATAAGCCGAAGGAGAGGCCCTGGATACAGATAGAGAATGCGACAACCGCAGAATTAATTGCCCAAATCAATCAATGTCCGTCTGGCGCGTTGACATACCGAATGAATAAAGAGGTGAAATGAGGCCCCCCCCGCCTGTCTCATCTTGATAGAAAGGAGTATTCCGTATCGGATACTCCTTTTTTCGCCATAAGGACCTCTTTCTATGATTTTTTGCTAGTTTTGTGATCTAGATTCACTATCAATGAAACAAATATGATAAAAAGACATTCTATCTTAACGGCAATCCTGCTTTGTTTCGTCGCTTTCACACAAGTGATGGCACAAGAGATGCAGGAACCCGAACCGCTTCCGATCGACCCAAAGGTTCGATACGGGAAATTGAGTAACGGATTGACCTACTACATCCGTCACAACGATCAGCCCAAAGACCGGGCAGACTTTTACATCGCCCAAAACGTAGGCTCCATATTAGAGGAAGAGAATCAACGAGGTTTGGCTCACTTCTTGGAACATATGGCATTCGACGGCAGTAGGAACTTCCCGAATAACGGGATGGACGAATATATCGAGAGTGTAGGTATGCGCAGCGGGGAAAACTTCAACGCCTATACCTCCTTTGATGAGACCGTCTACATGATTACCAACGCCCCTGTCAACAAAAGCGGCGTGGTTGATTCTTGCTTATTGATCCTTCACGATTGGTCCGGGTTCCTAGCCTTGACCGACTCGGCTATCCAGAAAGAACGTGGGGTCATCCGTGAAGAATGGCGTACCCGACAGGATGCCCAGACTCGTCTATGGGAGCAGCAACTACCCAAGATGTACCCGGGAAGCCGTTACGCGAACCGGATGCCGATCGGTTCGATCGACGTGATCGAGAACTTCAAGCCGGACGAGTTGCGGGCTTACTACAAAAAATGGTATCGTCCGGACTTGCAAGCGATTATCATCGTGGGAGACGTAAATGTAGATCAAGTGGAGGCAACGATCAAAAAGATGTTCGCCGATGTCCCTGCCCCGGTCAACCCGGCAAAACGGGAACAAGTATCGGTTCCCGACAATGATCTACCTCTGATCTCGATCGCCAAAGACAAGGAGGCATCCAATACGATCCTTTATATCTTCTATAAACACGATAAATTACCTAACGACTTGAATCGTACGATTGCCGGATTGGTAAAGGACTATATCCAGCAAATATGCGCGTCGATCATGGACGAGCGTTTCGATGATATCTTACATCAAGCGAATCCTCCGTTTATCTATGCCCAAGCCTACGACGATGATAATTTCATGATCGCGAAAAGCAAGGGAGCATGGACCGTAGCCGCTCTTGCCAAGGAAGGCGAGATCGATTCCACACTGACCACGCTTGTCAAAGAGACCCAACGGGTAAAACAATATGGCTTTACGCCATCCGAGTATGAGCGGGCACGCATCAACGTGTTGAAACAATACGAGTCCGCTTACAACGAGCGGAATAACCAAAAAAACGACGCTTATGTTCGTGAATATGTGAATCATTTCACCAACGGCGGTTATATCCCGGGCATTGAGATGGAATACACGCTATTGAACCAGATCGCCCAGAATATCCCGGTAGAGCAAGTCAACCAATATATCCAAGATATGATCGGAGAGGATAATATCGTGATCGGGTTAACCGGACCGGATAAAGAAGGTATAAAATATCCGACCGAGGAGAACCTGCTCCGTACATTCCTCAAAGCACGACAGATGCCGGTAGAGCCTTATAAGGAAACTGTCTCCAACGAGCCTTTAGTCCCGACCTTGCCGACCCCGGGCCAGATCACGGAGACAAAGACCGGCCAGCCCTTCGGAGCGACAGTATTTACCTTAAGCAATGGTATCAAGGTGGTATTAAAGCCTACCGAATTCAAGAAGGACGAGATCATCATGACCGCTACCAGCCCGGGAGGAAGTACCTTATTTGGCACGAAGGATATTGATAACTTAAAAGTTTTCAATGACGTGATCGAGATAGGTGGATTGGGCAATTTCTCCGCCACGGATCTAAGTAAGCGTCTGGCCGGAAAGAAGGTATCTTGCGCCCTATCGCTCAGTCAAGATAGTGAGAACGTGAACGGAATGGCCGCTCCTTCCGATTTGCGAACCTTATTCGAGTTAATTTACCTTAGCTTCACGGCTCCCCGCATGGACGAGGAGGCCTACGCATCTTTCGAGACACGGACAAAAGCGCAATTGCAGAATATGGAGTTAAATCCGATGGTCGCTTTCAGCGACTCTTTGTCTAAAGCGGTTTACGGAGATAATCCTCGTGCGTCACGTCTTCGTCCACAAGATTTCGAACATATCAGTTATCCTCGTATCATGGAGATGCGCAAGGAACGCTTCTCGGATGCTTCCGGTTTCGTATTCACGTTTGTAGGTAATATCCAGATTGATAGTATCCGTCCGTATATAGAGCAGTATTTAGCGACATTGCCATCTCAAGGAAAAATTGAGAAGGGAAATCCGGCGGAGGTTCCATCGACGCGTAAGGGAGACTATATGAATCGATTCAACCGCTCCATGGAAATCCCGAAAGTAACGGTAGCCAACCTCTATACCGGGCAGATGGAGTACAATCTGGAGAATATCATCACCGCTACCGCATTGAAACAAGTTATGGACTTGGTATATTACGAGAAGGTACGCGAGAAAGAAGGAGGAACGTATGGTGTCGGTGTATCCGCTAGAATCTCACCTTTCCCGGAAGGAAGAACGACATTACAGATATTCTTCGATACGGACCCGGCCAAGTGGGAGCAGATGAACACGATTGTCCGCAATGAGTTGAAACGGCTTTCCGAGGTAGGCCCTCGTCAAGAAGATTTCAAGAAAACACAGGATAACCTGCTGAAACGTCATGCGGAAGTCTTGCAGGAGAACAGCTATTGGTTGAACGTATTGGATGATTATTATTATAAAGGATTTGATACCGATACGGATTATGAGTCGATTGTTAAGGCGCTGACTCCCGAGAAGATAAAGGCATTCGCCCAAAAGCTTTTGGGACAGGGTAACCGGGTAGAAGTTATCATGCAACCCTAGTTACTATTTTGAGGGGATGAGACGGGGCACGCCCCGTCTCTACTTTGATTTCTTTAGTTTAAAATGATCGAATCCTTCCCCATAAACCCCGATTACGGCGCTTTGGGATACAAAAGCGGTCGGATCAATATCATTAATGATACGGAAAATCGTAGTGGATTGCCGTTTTTTAGCAAGCACGAACATCATCTTCTGTTCTTGCCCCGTATATAACCCGGTAGCATCGATCACCGTAACCCCTCGGTGCAACGCATTAATCTCCTTACCAATCTCTTGATACTTCTTCGAGATGATAAAGAATTGCACGGACTGGCGGGCACTGTTCACGATCTGATCCAGCACGAAACTACAAACATATAACGTTACGAAACCATATACCACTTTCTCCCAATCCTTTAGCACGAAATAACTGGAGGTGATAATAATCATATCGCAGATCATCATGACCCGTCCCAGCGTTATATCCCGGTATTTATTGATGATAGCGGCAATAATATCCGTTCCACCCGTACTACCGTTCGAGGAGAAAGCGATACCGATACCACTTCCGCAGAAAGAGGCTCCCAGCACACATGCCATAAACGGTTGATCTTGTAATAAATGCATCCCGGCTGTCAGCTCCTGGATAAGGGACAAGAAAAAAGTAAGCGTAAACACGGCGAAGATCGTCTTGATACTGAACTTAAAACCTAATATTTTCAAGGCAAGCATCAGCAAGACGGCATTAATGAGGAAGTAAGTGTACTGAACGGGAAATCCCGTAGCCCAGAAAACAATGGAAGCGATACCCGGCACTCCACCTGTCGTAATGTCATTCGGCAAAAGGAAAACGGTCCATCCGATACCGTAAAGGATCATCCCAAGAGCGATCATTAAATAGTCCCGTGTCTCCCGAAGCAGGACTTGTCTGGATAAGGAAGAAATTGATAAAGTAGATTTCATCTCATTTGTTTATTTTTAGCGGGCGCAAAGGTAATGAAAGTTATTGATAGGAAATGCTTCACCTTATATTTAGCCGGAAATATAATGGTTCACTTTCCCCTATTTACAGAGACGTAAGCAAAAGCCAAGGAATGTTAACTATTTATCAGTAATAACCCCTTTTATATAACATCACCTTTATTTAGAAAAGCTCTATAAACGAGAACATGAAGGAGAAAGCAGGCATTTATACGCCTTTTCCACACAAAAAGACCCGTTTTTCGATAAGAATACCCTCGTTAGATTACACATATAGTCCCGTTCACCCACGCCTGTACAGGCGTAAACCCACACATATAGTCACGATAGGCTACACATATGGTCATAATGGGCGATATGACTACCTTATAATGGGCATTGTTGCCCCCTAACGACTGGGCCATAAGGCATAAGATATGAGATAGGATGAATTAATTTCGCTAGAATAAAAGGCCGTTTTTCAACAAGTCACTAGCGGATAGACGATTGCTGTTTTTTTCTTTCGTTTTTAGGAGACGAGACGTACTTTGGCCCGAAATAATCGATTCTCAAGGACTTCAGTTTACAAATTGTCACATTGATATTCTAACCGGAACACGCATAAGCCTTTTCATCCAATTGTAGAGACGGGGCGTGCCCCGTCTCTACAACCAAGTATGTATGAGCTGCAAATATAGACTTACAATCTCACATTCTCCATTTCCTCACACTTCTCTTCCCGCAAGCGTTGAATATCCTTAAGCTGGCGGTCGAAAAACATGAGCAAGTCATTGATGAGCCGTCCGTTCTGGGATAAAAGCAAAACCCCATCCATCAATTGCGTTGACAGGTAGCGAACTTTCATATTACTTACATGTTGATCAGGACGCTGCAGATAAACGGCCATACATCTGTACAAAATTGGTGCTATTTGTATCCACGGCAGTTTTAGACCTACCAATAGATTTTTCACGCTTTGCAACTGATGGTTCAGATAATCGAAATCATCCGCATCTCTCTCAAAACAGAAAGCTTCTTTCAAGCGTCGTGCCTCTTCCTTAAAAAATACATCACTCAACATTTCCATGTTCGAAACCGGAGCGTCTTGTTCTGAACCGACAGGTTCAGTTACGGGATAAATGTTTTCCACTTCCATAATATATTAGCATTAAGCAGGCGGAAAAAAGAACGGTCCCGCCTGACCCGTTGATCAACACTTTACCAGAAAGCTGGAGGCACATTAATGCACTCCACGGGGGTACGGAACCGTCATATCGGATCGGTTACAGGCAAAAAAATGCCTGCAACCGAATAGAAGCAGGTATTCTACTCTGCTTTCTGGTTTTAAAATGTTGATCACAGCAAATATACTTCTTTTTCCGGATATACAACCTATAAAGGATAAATAATGTCTAGTAAGTAAAAAATCCGGAGATGATACCTCTGTTTTTACAAGCTATGCTGGAACATCCAAGCCAGATAATCCGGTTCGGCGAAAGCGTTATCCCAACTGTTATGGTCTACACCGGGAAATTCCTTATAACGGACATCAGCTCCTGCTTTCTTCAATGCTTCATTAGCGTCACGGGAGAATTGTACATCGACTACGCTATCGGAGCCGCCATGATAAATACTGAAAGCCGTCTTGCCCTTAAAGTTTGCCAAACGTTGCAAATTTGCTCCACCACAGATCGGGGTGGCAGCGGCAAACAGGTTCGGGTAACGCATCACGATATCGAACGTGCCCATACCTCCCATTGATAGGCCGGTTACGTAAATGCGTTTCGTATCGACCTTACCTTCCGCTATATAACTATCCAATAATTCCTTGACGGCGGCCATCGATTGTGTGGCCGGAGCATTCAACGGATAGAAACGCTTTCCTTCTTTTCCGGCGTTCAATCCCTTATATTCAGACCAAGTCTTCTCGGCCGGGCATTGAGGCGCTATAATGATAGCCGGATATTTGGTTTGATTCTCGAAAGAAGCGAACATATCGCCACCATGTATTAATTGGGCCTCATTATCCGACCCTCGTTCGCCCGCTCCGTGCAGGAACAGGATTACCGGGTATTTCTGCGCCGGATTATAATCTCGGGGATACAGAACCCGATAATTCAATTGATAACCATCACGAGCCGTAAACTGCTTTTTCAAAAAACTAGCCTTATCACCAGCATATCCAGCAACGGAGAGAAGAAGGCAAAGAGACAGAAAAAAAATACTTCTAAGTGTTTTCATAATCATATATTCAAATGTAAATACTATCTACTTAGATCGATAACTTCCGCAAATATAATTAAATAGTCTGTTAAGGCGTTGTATAATATCAAGATTAAAATTACTTTTGCAATAAAAGGATATAGGATATGAGTCCAAAGGCTATACTAATAAATGGATTTGATTAATTCAAACAATAATTGAACATGAGCGAGTTATCAAAGACAAATGGAACAACCACTTCGGCAAATAATAGAGCTGAGGTAACACATATTTCCCGCAATGGCTTAATATTGTGGGTAAAGGATCGGGAATATTATTTACCTTACGACAAATTCCCATGGTTCAAACGTGCTGCCGTAGATGACGTGTTTAATGTCCAACTATTAGGACGTGAGCGGATTCGTTGGGATGCTTTAGATGTAGATTTGAGCTTGTCTATCATAGCAAATCCAGATAAATACCCGTTAGTAAGTAAATAATCGAATATTGTATGTATTTTGTAGAGACAGATTGTCCTATCTCTACAAAATACATTTGAAAATGATACCGGAAGATTATTGGGCTTCCTGTATTTTTGTCGCTTCTGATACACCGTTCTCGTTGAATGCCTCGATGGTGAAATAATAAGGCTGGTCGGTGGACAGACTCTTTAAAAGTAATTCATTCTTTCCGTATAGGAGCCATGAGTTGTATAGTTTATCGGGAGCGATGCCCCAACGGATGTTGTAGCCTTGGCTGTTTTTGACAGCGTCCCAAGTGATCATAGCGTCACGGCGATCCGCTTGGCGAACGACCTTGAAGTTCTTCACCGTCGCAGGTTTCTTGCCCTCACCGATACCGAACACACGCAAGTCCGAGATCGCCAGATGAGGCGTCGGGACCTCTATATTCTTATAACGGACATAACGGACACGAGCCGGATTATCCACTTGTACGTAGTCATTCGGGACATCCTTATAATTATTCCGGCGATCCACCAACGTTACCCAATCCTGCCCGTCCAAAGAGCCTTCCACCGCATAACGGTGGCGTAAACCGGGAATACGTCCATACATATTCGATTGATGATCGTGATAATTCACTTGCACGGCATATACCATAGCGGGAGCCTCCAGATCGATCTCTACCCATTCGGTATCTCCATTCGTGCGAGCCATCCAGAATGTCTTACATTCCTCATCCGTCAAGTTGGCCGGAAGGAAATTGGCGGAAGTCTTGGGACGGTTCGATTCCGTGAATCCTTGCGCGGCGGGAGCGGAACCCTCCGCATACGAGGAAGCTTTCACCGGCTTTTTATAAGAAAGCAACATCCACCCCGTAAACTCTCCTTTCTTTCCCGGCTCGGCGGGAGCGTAATGCGGATAATCACCGAAGTTATTATCACAATACATAATGCCCTCCTTATCGAAGAAAGTAGGATACATGCAGAGGCGACGCTCCCAATTCACCGTAGCCGAGAGAGACATAGAGGCGAAATGCCAATAGTTGCCACCCGGCCCCACCAAGGTACTTCCGTGTCCGGCACCATTCATGAAACCACCGGGCTTATAGCTTACCGGGTTATGCGATTGGTACTTATACGGACCTAATGGGGAGTCCGCCACATAAACACCATCGGCATATACGTTGAATTCCGTACCGGGGGCGGCATACTGCATATAATATTTACCGTCGTCGTGCTTGGTCAGCCAAGCACCTTCCATATAGCCCCCCAATACCGTATCGGTATGGTTCTCGCCAAAACGTTCCCAGCCGTGCTTCGGCATATCCAAGCCGAAAAGCTCGACCGTCTCGCCCTCGATCAAGAAACGGTCATCCTTATTCAGTTTCTTGCCCCGAAGCGGATAAACATTGGAAGAGCCCCAAAATAAATAAGCTTGTCCGTCATCATCGATGAATAAATCCGGGTCTTGTAGGTCGTGGAGTATAGCAGGAGTAGCGTTCCAATTACCGGATTTCGGATCATCGGTATAAAGAACGCTCATGGAGCCGGACGGATCACCCATCACATAAAGCACGGAATCCTTATAATTATGAGCGGCGGGAGCGTTGGAACCCTGAGGATACCAGTTTTTACCGGGAGTGATAAAATCCCAGTTCAACAAATCTTTCGAATGCCAGTAGCCATGCGAACGGGTTACGAACATATAATACTCGCCCCGGAATTCTACGACAGCGGGGTCCGCACCCGAACGGTAAGACAGATTGTTCGATGAGTTATAAATCATATACGTATAATCCACATTAAGCGGATTACAATACGTATTCGCCCGCATGGATTGAGCGGTGGCGGAACCTCCGGAAGCAGCCAAGAACAAAGCCGAAAAGATATATTTTGATAATAGTTTCATGTTGATATGTATTAATTTTTACCGCAGAGAGAAAGAAGACTGATTCGTCTCGTCGGCAGAATTCAAGCCTACCCAAACCGTGAAATCACCCGGCTCGGCTTTCTTCTGCATATCGATACCATAGAAAGCCAGCAAAGCTTCGTCAATCGTGAAAGAGACTTGCTTCTTCTCGCCCGCTTTCAAAGCCACCTTCTCGAAACCTTTTAGCTCTTTAACCGGACGGGTCACGCTACCCGCCAAGTCGCGGATATACATCTGGACGACCGTCTCGCCATCCACCTTACCCGTATTCTCTACCTCAGCCGTTACCGTGATCTTGCCCCCTTTCGTGAAAGAGTTCTGATCCAGCTTCATAGAGTTCACGGCGAAAGTCGTATAGCTCAAGCCATAACCGAACGGGTACAACGGTGTGTTAGGCACATCCATATATCTGGATTTATAATCCGTATCCGGAGCTTCCGGAGGAACCGGGCGGCCTGTCGGTTTCTGGTTGTAATACAGAGGCAATTGACCTACCGTACGAGGGAAAGACATCGTCAGGCGAGCGGACGGATTATAATCGCCACTGATCACATCGGCCATACCATGACCTGCCATCGTACCCAGATACCAAGCCTCCAAGATACCGTCGACATGCTGATCCTCCCAAGAAAGATCCAAAGGACGTCCGTTCACCAAGATCAAACCAAGAGGTTTACCCGTCTTTTTCAATTCTTTCAACAAGGCTTGTTGAGCGCCCGGCAATTTCAAGTCCGTACGGCAAGCCGCCTCGCCACTCCAGTTGAAATCCTCGCCCATAGCCGCCAATACGATATCCGCACGGCGAGCCGTAGCGATCGCCTCAGCGAATTTAGATGAATCATCAGTCAAGAGATCACATCCCTCGGCATAAATGAACTTCACGTTCGTACCGGCATATTTCTCGGTCAGACCCTCGAACAAAGAGATACTCTCCTCACGCTCACCCCGGCCAGCCCACTCGCCATTCTGGTTGATCTTATCTTTTACCATCGGGCCAATCAAGGCTACCGTAATATTCTTATCCTTCGAGATCGGGAAGAAGTTATTATCATTCTTCAAAAGGACGATCGAGCGAGCGGAAGTCTCACGAGCCTCTTGCAAGAACTCCGGCTTCATGATCGTATTCTTCTCACGCTCATTGTCCAAGTAACGATATGGATCATCGAACAAGCCCAAGAGGAACTTCATCTCCAAGATGCTCGCCACGGCACGGTCGATATTCTCTTCCGAGACCTTGCCCTCTTTCACGGATTGTACAAGATATTGGCTGTAGATGCCACCTGTCATATCCATATCGATACCGGCGTTCGCGGCCAGTTCTCCCGCCTCCTTATCATTTCGCACGATACTATGGGCTACCATCTCATTGATACCGGTATAATCGGTAACCACGAAACCATTGAAGCCCCAGTCCTTACGTAACAGATCGGTCATCAACCATTTATTACCCGTGCTGGGCACTCCGTTGATCTCATTGAAGGAGGCCATGAACGTAGCGACTCCCGCTTCCTTAGCCGCTAAATAAGACGGCATATAATAATTCATCAATGTATTTTGCGACAACTCGGACGTATTATAATCACGTCCGGCCTCAGCGGCCCCATAAGCGGCAAAGTGCTTACAACAAGCCAAGACCGTATTTACGTCGGCCAACGAACGCCAATCGTTTCCTCCTTGGAAACCCTCGACACGGGCCTTCGCAATCAGACTTCCCAAATACGGGTCCTCACCGGCACCTTCCATTACACGTCCCCAACGGGCATCCCGGGAGATATCCACCATCGGGGCGAACGTCCAAGCGATACCGGAAGCGCTCGCCTCATCCGCCGCGATCGCCGCACTTTTACGCATCCGCTCCAAATCCCAAGAGCAGGATTCCGCCAACGGCATCGGGAAAATCGTACGATAGCCGTGCACGACATCATAACCAAACAATACGGGTATCTTCAAACGGCTCTCGGACAGAGCCATCTCTTGCATTTTACGTACGCCATCTACCGTATATACATTAAACAAGCTTCCTACAAGACCTTGTTTCAGCAAAGTCTCATAATCCCCCGTCATAACCGGGCCGGTCACATCCCAGTTACAGGAGTATTGGGCCATCTGCCCCACCTTTTCCTCCAAGGTCATCAAAGAGAGCACAGAATCTACACGGCGTTCAATATTTTTGTCGCCGCTGAAGCTTTTCCAGCCGCTTACAGCGGGCTGCTGGCATCCACCCAAGGTAGCGGCAACGGCCGCACCAGCGATAAAAGTCGTTAACCTTTTCATTATTCGTATATGTATTATTTGTTCCAAGTCACCTGCGCTGATTTCACGTCTCGGGAGTTCGTACCTACGTAGATATTGAATAAGCCCGGTTCCCAGATGTATTCCAATGCGCTGTTATAAAATTTCAAGTCTTCCGGCGTAATCGTAAAAGAGACTTTTCGGCTCTCACCCGGTTTCAAGGATATCTTCTGGAAGTTCTTCAACTCTTTCATCGGACGGGAGATGCTGGCAGCCGGATCGCCGATATATAACTGTACGACTTCCTCGCCCTCTAGCTTGCCTGTATTCGTCACCTGTACGCTGGCGGTCAATACACCGTTCTCTCCTTGCACACTCGTCTTATCCAGCTGAAGATCACCGTAAGAGAAAGTCGTATAACTCAAGCCATAGCCAAACGGATACAAAGGATCGTTCGTGATATCCAGATATTTAGAAGTGAAATGATCATCCGGATTCATTGGGCGGCCTGTTTTCTTAGCATTGTAATACAAAGGAATCTGGCCTACGCTACGAGGAAATGTAGTCGTCAATTTACCGGAAGGATTCACGTCGCCGAACAATACGTCCACCAATCCGCGAGCTGCGGCGGAACCTCCATGCCAAGCCTCAACGATCGCGGAGAATTGGCTATCCTCCCACTCCAAGGTCAACGGACGGCCGTTCGCCAAGACCAACACCACCGGTTTACCGGTCTCCAACAAAGCTCTCAACAGCTCTTTCTGGCTCTCCGGCAAACTAATATCCGCACGGCTGCAAGCCTCTCCGGACCAGTTATTCGGCTCACCCATTACGGCGATGATACGATCCGCATCTTTCACTTGCTCAACCGCTTCCTTCACCAAACGGGTATTCTCCACCGGATCAACCTTCAAGCCACTGGCTTTCGCCAACATCGGCTCGTTCGTCAAATTACATCCCTTGGCGAAGATCACACGGGCCTTATTGCCAACCATTTCCTTCACGGCCTGCACTACGGAAGCTGACTTCGCCGTATCGATACCACACCATGTCCCGAACAACTCAACCTTCTTATCCGCCAACGGGCCTACCACGGCGATCGTCCCTGTCTTTCGCAAAGGCAACAAACCCTTGTCATTCTTCAACAAGACAATGGATTTGCCGGCGATATGGCGAGCCGTATTCATATGCTCATCCGTGAACGTATTCTTTTTCGCACGATCCGCATCCAAGTAGCGATAAGGGTCCTCGAACAAGCCTAATTTATATTTCGCCTCCAATACACGGCGGCAAGCCTGATCGATATCCGCTTGAGACACACGGCCCTCTTCCAACGACTTCTTCAAGGTCGTGATATAACCATTTGTCATCATATCCATATCCAAGCCGGCATGCAAAGCCAAGGCCGATACGGTCTGCGTATCACCCAAACCATGATTGGTCATCTCGCCGATCGAATTATAATCGGAAACGACAAACCCATTGAATCCCCATTGATCACGAAGTAAATCGGTCAATAACCAGCGGTTACCCGTAGCCGGAATCGCCTCCACCAAATTAAAGGAAGACATGGCCGTGGCACAACCAGCCTCTACAGCCGCTTTATAAGGCGGGAAATACTCATTAAACATCTTGATACGGCTCATATCCACCGTATTATAATCACGACCGGCCTCGGAAGCGCCATACAAGGCAAAGTGCTTTAAGCAAGACAAGATCGTGTTCTCTTTCGTCAAGTCATCTCCTTGATAGCCTCTCACCATGGCGGCGGCGATCTTTCCACCCCACCAAGGGTCCTCTCCACTACCCTCGGCGATACGTCCCCAACGAGCGTCACGGGCGATATCCACCATCGGGGAATACGTCCATGTTATACCATTGGCACTGGCCTCAATAGCGGCGATACGGGCACTTTGTTCTATTAATGTGGTATCCCAACTACAAGACAAAGCTAATGGTATCGGAAAGACTGTCTTATATCCGTGAATTACGTCAACCCCGATCAGCAAAGGGATCTTAGCAGGAGATTCCTCTACCGCGATCTTCTGTAACCTACGCAAACCTTCCATATCAGAGAACCCGGTCGCACCTAGCCAACCCCGGCGAACCGTCTCGTCCGCTCCTTCCGAGCCACTCAATATACCGGGAACACCGCCTCCGGATAAGTTCAACTGCCCGATCTTATCGTCCAAAGTCATTTTACCCATTAAGTCATTGATAAATATATCCATCTGTACCTTATCTTGTCTCTGCCCATAAGCGGTAAGCGCTAGGCAGACGGCGAAAGAAACTAATATCTTCTTCATATATTTAATTATTTATATTCACTATTTATCCAGTTGTAGAGACGGGGCGTGCCCCGTCTCATCCCAGCAAAATGGTATTCCAAATTACTATCAGACGGTGGTAAGACGGGGCACGCCCCGTCTCTACAACTAGGTATTATAAATGCAGCCAGCCACTATTATTTTCATTGAATAGAGAAACCCAACTTTTTCAAACCGTCTTGAATTTCCGGACAGCTCATAAACAAACGCCACAGAAGGCCCGTACGGTAATTCTCGATCATCGGTGCGATCGTACATTGGTCTATCGCCAGATAACGACGCGGATACCAATTCTCGCCTTCACTGAAAGCGTCGTAAAAACCATACTTACCCCAGATGCTATCTCCCAGATTGAAATAGAAATGCTTCAATGCCTTCGAGGATTCCTCCGGTGTATACGGATAACTGCTCAAGGCGGCTGTCGGCGTAATTACCCCATGATCGTTGGAGGGCATATGCGCGTTATAGCCTTTCACGGAATAACTGGCGGTCAATCCCCAGCAAGCGTCGCTATATCCCTTGAAGCCCTTCGGATTCTCCGCGCAATAACGGTAATCGATCAAGACGTGATTCCGGTTCAAGTCCCAGTAGTTAGCGTATCGATCCGACAAGCCTACCGGACATAGGCCGATATAAGAATAATGCGCCCAAAACAACGGGCCGCCGTACTCCTCGGCATAATTATGTTTCAAGATCAAAGGTAAATCGTAAGCGACCGCATCGCTCTTGATCCCTCCTTTACGAGCCCATCCGTTATGATAAGCGGAAGCCGGGATCGGATACGTAGGCGAAGACGCCGCCAAAATATAAGTAATCAGACATTCATTGTAACCTTCCAAAGGAAAATTCATCTCCCATGCGTAATTCGGGCTCCAATGCCAATACAATACATCCTGCCCGTTCAAATACCAGGTCCATTCCATCTCACGCCATAGCTGGTCAATCTTCGCGGCCAACGCTTTCTCGCTCTCATTACCATCCTTGAAATATTGGCGTACGCATAAGAGACCTTGCATTAAGAAAGCGCTCTCTACCAAATCGCCTCCGTTATCCTTCTGGCCGAAAGGCTTTACCTTACCCGTAGGTCCATGCATCCAGTGAGGCCAGACCCCATGGAAACGATCGGCCTTCGCCAAGTAATCAGCGATTTGATGAAAACGAACCACACCTTCCTCACGGGTGATAAAGCCACGCTCAATACCTACCAACAGCCCGGCGATGCCAAAACCACTACCTCCGGTGGTCACGATATCAGCGTCGTTCTCAGGATACACGCCATCCGTATGGATACGCTCACAGGCCAGTCCGGAGGTAGGCTCCGCACCTTCCCACATATAATTAAAGTGAGCCTTTTGTATATAGGTCAAGAATTCATCATCCGACTGAAAATCCAACTTACGCTCATTGGCCGTAGACTCTGCGGATGTGTCACTTTTCTTGGCCTCATGACAAGCGGTCAACGAAAAGCCAAGCAACAGGGTAACAACGCCTGTACGGAAATAGGTATTCATAGATATATACATTTAAAATAGTTATCGTCTCAATACTTTACTCATCGGTGAACGGCCGCTCTCTCCCAATGCCTCGATCGAGAAATAATAGTCCGTATCCTTATCCAAGCCCCTGAAATCGTACATCGTATCTCCCAGTACCGTGATACTGTTGTACAATTTATCCGGCGCTATACCATAATAGATATTGTAAGCGTACGCCTCTTTTACCGGCTCCCAAGTGATCATCGCATTCCGCTTATCCGCTTTTGAGCGTTCCACCTTTAAGTTCTTAACGGCGGCGGGAGCTTCTCCCAAACCATTTCCAAAAATACGAAATCCAGACATAGCGAAGTTGCCCGAAGGCACATGTTCGTTCACTATTTTCAAATAACGGGTTTTCAAAGGCTCACGTAACTCGATATAGTCGTGCGGAACGTCCTTGTCGTTATCGCTCTTATCGACTACCAATTCCCAATTTTGTCCATCTATAGAATGATAAATACGATATTGATGATACAAGTCCATCGCCTTATTATGCTGTACGGCTCTATGCTCGTAATAGTTCAACTGGATCGCACGTACCTCTTTCAATCCCTCTAAAGAGATCTGGAGCCATTCACCCGGTTCTCCCGAGCGGGCGGACCAGAAAGTACGCATGCTCTCATCCGTTACATTCTCTGGTACTAACGTACTATCCATGGAAGAGGCCATCACCGGTTTTCCATACGATAGCAACATCCAACCGGAAAACGTATTCGCGATATCATCTACCTTCCCTTTCGGCGTAAGCAAAGGATAGTCCCCGAAAGCGGTGTTCGAATACATCACGCCATCCTTATCGAATGCCGTAGGGTACAAACCGATACGACGCTCAAACTTATATTTCAAAGAAAGCATGCAAGTAGCCACATGCCAGTAATTGCCATACGCATCCTCGAAAGTACCACCATGACCGGCACCTTGTACGAAACCTCCCGGTTTATAGCTCATCGGGTTATGTTTCTGGTAGGTGAACGGGCCCATCGGCTTGTCGGATACATAGACACCATCCGCATAGACCTTGAACTCCGTTCCCGGCGCACCGTATTGGAAATAATATTTACCGTTATGCTTGGTCACGAAAGCTCCTTCCGTAAAAGGCGCTAAAGTCGTACTATCGTCATTGTTCATCCCGAAACGTTCCCATCCGTGTTCTTCCGGGCGCAGCATCATGATCTCTTGGATCTTGCTAATCGGATGGAAATCACGGCGATCCAATTCCACTCCCTTCAAAGCGAACTCATTACTTGAACCATAGTACATATACAAACGTCCGTCATCATCCAGCAAAAATGCCGGGTCCCAGCTAGGAAGAGCCGTTTTCTCCACATACCGCTTGAACTTTCCGCTTTTCGGGTTCGTACTATACCAAATAGGCAATCCCGCATAGGTAGAACCGGTATAGAACAAGGTATCTCCACTTACGAAAGCCGCCGGAGCGCACAAGTCGTCATCTTCCGGATAACGTTGGAAACCGGCGAATACGAACTCCCAATTACTCAAGTCCTTGGAATAATAGAATCCGGCTTGGTTCGTGGCGAAAAGGAAATATTCCCCTTTATACATGACCATCATCGGATCGGCCGTAGAGCGGAAAGAGCCATTCTTCACCAAATCCGGCAGATTCGCCCGGAAGCAGTAGCTCAAATTCATCGGGTTGCAATAGGTAGAGGGATGATCGGCCGTAGCGTCGAACCAGCGGGTGGCTTGCTGAGGAGCTTTTACCCGTACATCACGAGGATCGGCCTCCATCCGGATATCTATTTTCGTATCGTTATCGCCAAAGGTGCGATAAGCGTACTTCATCCCCGGATAATACACGAATAACTCATGATCGTAGCGGCTTGCTTGTATCTTATAATAGCCTGTCGCATCGGTGGTATAATGAACCGGGCTGGCCGTGAACATCACCGTAGCGCCTTCCAAGGGCTTGCCGTCCGGTCCGGTAATCGTACCTTCCAGAAAATGTTTTTGGGATACGGTAATATAGTAATCACTTACCTGCCCCTTGATCACGATCACGGAATCTCCCCGCTCGTTTACTTGAGCGGCTGTTGGAGGAATCACAAAGATGGAAAAAAGAAGTGATATGAGAATATACTTATTGTATATTTTTAAAGGGGCGATATAAGTCCCTACATATTTTGCCCAAAACACGTACATGTTTTCGCTGAAACACGTACATGCTTTTCGGAAAACACGTACATGTTTTTCAAAAGAGTTGACAAGCTTATTTATATATTTGTGAATCACCATATTATATTATAATTAGTTATTGTATCTAGTTGTAGAGACGGGGCGTGCCCCGTCTCTACAACTGGATGTTATCATTTTAGGGATTCTATGCTTTGGATACCTTTCTGGACATCCGGATGACTCATGAAAAGGTTCCACAACAGATTCGTACGATAATTCTCGACCATAACCGTTACAGGTGCTTGATTCAATCCCATAAATAAGGGAGATACCCAATTTACAGTCAAGTTGAAAGCATCCCGGAAACCGTACTCACCCCATAAGAAGCTGCCGTGGTTACGATAATAATTCCGCAAGGCTTTCATGGAAGCGTCCGGCGTATAAGGGAAAGAAGCCAGAGCGCCCGTAGGTGCCATCGTTCCGTTATCCCTGTGCGGCATCGGCTCCTGAGCTTGATAGTTCCAAGCGAAATCGCTGGCGGTTAATCCCCAACAATCTTCTCCATAACCAACATACCCCCCTTGATTCTCGATACAATACCGTTGATTGATCTTTGCCATTTTCTGGTTGTTCTCGAAATAATTCGTGTACTTATCCGTGAACTTATGTGGGTCCAGCCCGAGATAGGAGTAATGGATAAAGAAAAGAGGACCTCCATTAGAGACACCTACTTTCAAGTTCTCCCCATAATAAGTATTGCCATTCGTATACATCTTACCATCTTCTACACGCCCCCAATCGGCACGGTATTCTTGCGCATACTCCTCTTGGCTGGCCCAGCCGCTATAATACATCTCCGGAGAGATTCCGTATTTCGGCCCCATGATAGCCAACATATAGGTAATCATGGTCTCATTCCAGCCGATCAATTTATGATTGATCACCCACGCCTGATCTGGAGACCAGTGCCAATATAGATATGGGCTGTCCTTAAATTGCTTATACCAGCTCCATTCCACGTTTTTCCATAGATTATCGATGCTCTTACGGATTTGTTTCTCCTTGTCATTCTCTTGGTTGAAATATTGACGAGCCGTTAACAGCCCTTGGAATAAGAAAGAGGTCTCCACCAAATCACCTCCATTATCTTTCGGGCCGAAGAAAGCGACTGTCTTCCCGGTTGTCCCATCGATAAAGTGAGAGACCGCCCCATGGAATTTATCCGCTTTCTCCAAGAAAGAAGTGATTTTCAAGAAACGCTGTACGCCCTCTTCCCGGGTGATAAATCCCCTTTCGATACCCGCCACGATCGCCATGATACCGAAGCCGGAAGCCCCGGTAGCGATCATATCATTCCGTCCGGGAATATTCTCACGGGCAAGACCGCTGTTCGGCTCCGCTCCCTCCCAATAATAACGGAAGTTCGCTTCCTGTACCATATCCAGCAATTGCTCGTCCGTCATTGGATAGGTAGTGGCCGAGACTGTCTGGGAATCATTGGATTCATTCAGCGCATAATCCACGGCCGTCACCTTATAATAAGCCTTTTTACCAACCTCTCCCAAGAAATCAGTATAACGATTCATCCAAGGGCGGCGGACAGCGACCGGCTGGTAAGTGATCCCGTCGAAAGAACGGTAAATGCGATAGTATTTTATATCCTCCTTCGATTGAGGAATCCATTTGATATCGATATGACGCTCATACGCCTTGGCTTCCTGCAAGACCGGAGCGTTTAAGGCACTTACCGACGGGAGGGAAGCCGGCAAAAGCTCTATATCGTCCAGATAAATCGTATATTCGTTTCCATCGGCCGTACCGGGACGAAGGGCTACAGCCGCTAATTTCTTGATGTTCGTATCGTTCACGGCGTTTAATCCGAAATCCTTCAAAGGAATGGATACGGAATGCCATACGCCGGGACGTGTATCTTTCAGATAATTTCTCAGGTTTAGGTATTGGGTATACGTGCTGTCCGCATAACGAATAGCGATATTGGGAAGAGCGGCAGCATTCATGCTCTCTCTCAGTTGTACTTGTAAAGAGAGCGTAGAGGGCTCACGAAAGAAGTCATTGCCACGGACCGGGCAATATTGTATCTCGCTATACCAATCTCCACCGGGAGCGGATACATAGGTAAGCTCCAAGGAATTGCCGGGAGTAAAAGCGACAGAGCCGGCAACTGGAAGATGATGTCTCGCATTTTTAATCCAAGAAGGTGAGGTATATTTCGCTTGAGAATAAAAGTAATCCCCTTTCATCAAGCTATTCTCGAAGAAAACATAGTCGTAAGGTTTCTCCACCGCTTGCAAGCTGGCGGATAATAAGAGAGTAGTTAGTAATGCGATGTGTTTCATGATGCTGATATTTATATAAATAAAGATATGATTTGAGATAAAATAGGCGGTGCCAAACGGGTTGACACCGCCTTGCCAAACTACAAAGGTCTAGTAAATAATGAGAATCTTATATTACTCTGTTACTTCCGGCTCAAAAGGCACAGGCTCAGCTTCTAAGTTAGGATTCAAGTCAATTTGATCCTGTGGTATCGGATAATATTCGCTTTCTCCTTTCACAAAACCCGGAAGTTCTTTAGTGGCTCTGTCCGTACGGACTAAATCGAAGAAACGTTCGCCCCATTCCAATGCCAACTCAACTTGACGCTCTTCCAGAATTTGATCCAAAGTCGCATTTGCAATCGGAGCTAAACCAGCACGTTCGCGAACCAAGTTTAATGGAGCGTCTCCATTTTGTCCCTTACGAACTTTAGCCTCAGCGTTCATTAACAACACATCAGCATAACGGAATACACGGATATTATTATTATCGCCATATCCAGTACGTCCCGGAGTCATTTGATTAGCCGGTGTATAAGCCTTTCCATTATAAGCAGTCGGTTCACCCGGTTGAGCGACAGGAATATAATCACCGTCACGAGTAGTGGCATCCGTCATGAGGAACGTTGTTTCCGCACGAACCGCTTCACCACGTTTAGAGAATAAATTACGGATTTTCTCAGTCGGCTCAATAAATGCCCATCCAGAGATAGGAGCCTCTCCACGAGGACCTTGGAACGCAAACCAGTTGTCAGAAGAAACGATATCACCACTTCCATTTCCAAAGTCAGTAAATTGATACTCTAGCAAAGACTCATTACACAATTTTCCCGGAATCTTAAACAACTCATAGAAGTCATTATACAACTCAAACTTTCCGCTATTGACGATATCCTCGGTCAAGGCCAATACCTCATCCCATTCATTATCATACATCTTCTGTTTCGCTTTCAACATCTCAGCGGTATATTTTGTAACCGCTCCCGGATGCTCAGACTCATTCGGACGAATAGCCGGTAAGTTTGCTATACAATAATCCAACTCGTCATAAATGTACTTCTTTACATCCTCTTTCGTATTCTTGAATACATTCAGTTCTTGATTGTCTAATAAAAGAGGCACATCGCCAAATAAATTTACCAACTGGAAATAAGCATATGCTCGGAAAAAGCGAACTTCAGCAGCATATTGAGCGTTTAATTGCTTGTCTGACTCACTCGTCAAATGTTTAGCGTAATTCTCTAAAGACTCCAATGCTGAATTAGAAGTAGAGACAACATAATAGCAGTTTCCCCAAAGGCCACTTAATGCCCAGAAAGTAGTCAAACGATCATACTGGAATTTACTAGCATACTCATACTCAATCTGGTCCGTAGGAGATCCTCCTTTATTCACATCGTCACCGCGAACTATGATACATCCATACGAGGACCAAGACCCCAGATAACCACGAGCGGTCGCATATACACCGGAAACAGGCATATACATATTCGATTTATTCGTATAATCAATACCCTCTACCTCTACAGTATTCTCTGGAAGCTTATCCAAGTAATCACTACAACTGGATGTCAGCAATGAAAAGGCTAAAGGGATAGCCCATAAAATCTGTTTTTTTAATATATTTTTCATATACTTTTGATTAGCATTTAAAGATTAATAAATAATACGAAGACCTAACGTATAAGAAGATGCTAAAGGATATACACGCTCATCAAATCCATAAGAAGAAGATGCTATCTCACCTTTCTCGTTCTTACTACCCAACTCTGGGCTGAAGCTGTTTGCCTTGAAAACAGTCAAAGGACGATCAGCAGTCAAGCTCAAACGAATGCTCGGCATCTTGAATTTTCCAAAGTCTTTCTTCGGGAATGTATAAGCAACTTGTACATTCTGAATACGGAAATAAGAACCATCTTCTACATAGAATGAGTTAAAGTTAGAGATATTCCAAGGTTTTACAGAACCTTTCGCAGACATATATTCGTTAGTAGAGCCCTCACCTGTCCAACGATTCTCGAACTGATCTAAGTCATAGTTCAATTCAGAGTGCCAACGGCGGTCACCACGTTTACGGTTTACGATCTGGTTTCCAGCTACACCTTGCATAACCATAGAGAAATCGAAATTCTTGTAAGAGAATCCTAAGTTGATACCGTAATTGAAGTTCGGGATATAAGAACCCAATGTTACACGGTCTTTATTATCAATCTTACCATCCTTATTTTGGTCAACATACTTGAAATCTCCGGGCTCCAAACCATTTGCTACAGCAATCGGATCTGCAGCGATCTCTGCGGCATTCTGATAAACACCCTCAATATCATATCCATAGTAAGCATTCAACTCACCACCAACTTGAGAAATCGTACGGAACTCCGCAGAACCACCATATAAATAAGATAAACCATTCAAATCTTTTACCTCATTGTGCAAGGTTGTCAAGTTTGCTCCAATGTAGTAAGAGAAATCTTTACCGATCTTATCAGCCCAGTTAAAAGACAACTCAACACCTGTATTCAAAATCTCACCTCTGTTACCTAATAAGTTACCGGCACCCATTGGCAGAGGAGCATCGATCACGGCATTTTGAGTCAAACGATAATACCAGTCTGCCTCTATTGTCAAACGGCTATTCAACGTACGAAAATCTAAACCGACGTTCGTCTCATTCACGACTTCCCAACCTAACCAACTAAAATAAACCAAGTTCGTATAACCAGGAACAGCGCTTCCTCCAAATATACCAGAGGTACCCATATCTTGCGTAATGGAAGCGAAACCATCACTAGCCGCAACCTTATCGTTACCTAACTTACCCCAGCTCGCACGTAATTTCAGATAATCAACCCATTTCTGATCTTTCATGAATCCTTCTTCTGAAATATTCCAAGCAGCACCTACAGAAGGGAAATAACCCCATTTCTCTTGGTATTTGGAAGAACCATCAGCACGCATTGTAGCAGACAATAAATATTTGCCTTTATAATCATAAGATACACGACCGAACCAAGAAACACCACGATAAGTCGTACCGTCATCGCCAGTTTTACGTCCATCCGCATTACCTTGATTCAAATAGTAATATTCCTCGTGTCCGCCCGGAACACCTGTAGCTTCTCCCCATAGGTTACGCCAGTTCTCTTCACGTACGGATTGACCCAACATCGCGGTTAAACCATGATCACCGAACGTATCTGTATAGGTCAATGTATTATCTAAAATCCAACTGTGATAAATATCATTCTTCTTATTCAAAAGGGGAGTCGAATTCAACTGAGTTCCACCAACCAAAAATTCTGGAGTATAAGCTCTTGTCTGGATAACATTGATATCTTGACTATAAGCCGTTTTAAAGAATAACTTATTCTCCGGCAAGAAGTCGAATTGCGCATAGAAAGAAGGCATTACGCGCAACATTGAATTTTTAGAATCATAATACTCCGCTTGAGCAACCGGATTGTAGTAATACTCACTCAAACCGATTTGGGCAGGAGAACCATATTTCGTAGGATACGGATTCAAGGAGCTATTTTCATCATATACAGGAATAATACCCGGTGTACGGAAAGCTGCTAACCAAACCTCGCCGTTTGGCAAGTTTTGCGTAGAGTTGCTCAAAACAACGTTAGCTCCTACTTTCAACCAATCAAAAGCCTTATAATCCGCTTTCGTACGCAAATTGAAACGAGAGTAATCATTTTTAGAATCCAAGATACCATCTTGATACAAATAAGAGGTACCCACAGAATAAGTAGCTTTTTCAGTACCTCCAGAAATGTCTAAAGAATGGTTGTGAGTTAAAGCTGTATGTAAGATCTCATCATACCAGTTTGTATTCGGAAGTGTTCCCCAAACATTTTTAGCGTTATTTACAACAGCCTGTAAGGTTTCATTACCCATCTCACTGATCATAGTCGCATATTGCTCACTATTAGCCATTTTCAATACATTCGTAGCCTTTTGAAAGCCAACATAACCATCATAAGTAACCGTAGCAGGACGATTCAACGCACCTTTCTTTGTCGTAACCAAGACTACGCCATTCGCCGCACGTACACCATAAATAGAAGCGGCAGAAGCATCTTTCAAAATAGACAAATCTTGAATATCACTATTATTCAAAAAATCAATATTATCAAAGAACATTCCATCTACAACATACAAAGGTTGGCTATCCGTATTCATAGAACCGATACCACGAATACGTACGGAAGGACCGGAACCTGGCTGGCCACTATTCGTAATCTGCACACCCGGCACTTTTCCTTGCAAAGCACTCATCGGAGATGATGTCGCATGTTTCGTAATCTCATCAGCCTTGATCACGGCAATTGGAGCTGTCAAATCCTTAGCCTTACTCGTACCATAACCGATAACGACAACCTCTTCCAAGTTTTGCGTATCCTCACTCATAAGAACATTTACTACAGTCTGTCCGTTAACCGGAACTTCTTGTGTAGTCATACCTACATAACTAAATACTAAAGTCGCATTCTTGGGAACATTACTCAAAGTATAGTCTCCATCCATAGAGGTTATGGTACCGTTAGTCGTACCCTTAACCAAAACACTCACCCCGATAGCCGGGTATCCTGTGGCCTTTTCAGTTACCACACCAGTAACTGTCAGATTCTGCGCAAACATTGTTGTCGCGGCAAGTAACAGGCATAAACAAAGCATTAATTTAGCTTTCATTCATTCTAGTTTTAAAGTTGAACATTTGTTTTTACACTCATTATTAAATTTGAAGCAAATGAACACCCAAACCTAAAAAAGGGCAAATTTTTGTATACTTCAACACTACTGCAAGCCTTGCGCAAGCAGAAAATTACTACTTTTATACTACTGCAATACATATTAATTATCTTATTTTCAGTTATAATACATTTGTTAATTCAAAAGGAGAACATTATATGTTATTAAACACATCTCACTAAATATGGGAACACAAAAATGACAAGGAAAACTCATAGTTATGATTTTCTTATTTCATAGTTATGATATTTTTCATTCATAACTATGAAATTTCTTAGTGGAACTGGATCATGAAATCTACCAAGCTTTGCCCCTCCGGTAGATTTAGTTTTTTACGCAATCGATAGCGCGCCGCCTCGATACCACGTACGGAAAGATTTTGCATACGAGCCATATCCTTAGTTGGCATATTCAAACGTAATAAAGCGCATAATCGTAAATCGCCCGGAGTCAAATCGGGATACCGCTCTTTTAGATTCGTAAAGAACTTTTCGTGGATACGATCGAAATTAGTCTGGAAAATGGCCCATTCATCCTCGCCTGATATATTCTCTTCGATCATGCGGATGAGCTTATCGAAGAATCGTTTCGTATAACTTCCTGATAATTGTTGAGCTTGTATTTCCTTTTTTAGACCTTCAAGGAAATCATTATGAGAGATAACAGACAAAGTAGCACTGGCTAATTCCTTACTCTTATAAGTAAGGTCATTTTCTAATTTTTCATTCTCTAGCTTGACAATTAATTGCTCTTGCGCCCTCAATTGCTCTTCTTGCAATCTCTTTTGCTCCTCGTTAACTTTTTTCTCACGCATGACAATCCACATCGTATACATTCTCACTAATACGACCAGTATACATAAAAACAAAGCAAAATAGATGATCAGCGCCCACCAAGAGCTATAAAATGGACGTTCGATCTTGAATGGATAAGACAGAGAAGATAGCTCTTTTCCTCGATCGTCTTTCACAACCGCATGTAACACAAAATTACCATAGGGTAAATTAGAATAAGTCCGTTGAAAATTACTGGTGCCTTCTATCCATTCATTATCAAATCCGTCCAATTTATAATAGATCAGGAAACGGCGCCCCGTAAAATCCGGATACGAAAACTTGAAAAGGATTGTATTATAACTATAACTCAATGCGGACGCACCAGCTTCCGGTGCGTCCGCTCCCTTGCAAGGGAGCGGAGCGAACTCATTTTCGTGCCGATTATAAGCTCTTACTTGCGACAAACTCAATGGAACTCGAGTCGTATCCACATAATTCCGGTATCTGTCATAACGAGCGATCCCCCCGTTTAGACAAAAATAAGACGTCCCGTCGGAAGCCACATAAATATTTCCCCTATCCTCTATGGTCGGATTATCAAACAAAGTAAAAGGAATACGCTGTTTTAACTGGAATCGCCCGGACTCATATCCTAACAATACATATTCCGAATTCCGGATAAAACAATATAAATCATTATTCAAGGAAACAACTCGATAGGTATCGCTTAACTCGGGAAAATCCTCATTCAACAAATCATAAGGAACGATCTTTCCAGTCAAATCCTCATAAGTATAAAACTTACTCCCATCCGAGAAAACAATACGTCCGCGTAATTTCATTACATTAATCGTACCACTCTCATTACCTTCCTCCAGTTTTCCGATATACTCCATCTCTTTCACACTCCTCAAATCCTCATTCAAGCGAAGACGATAGATACCTTTATACATATGGCTAGCCCATATATTGCCGGTAGGGTCAACCTCAAACGATTTGATCAAATTAGAGAATCCTTCTACATTATGGCTAAATTTCCAACGATTAGTAACCATATCCCGGGTGAAAACACTGAGTAGACGGTAAGACATCTGGAGTAAAACTTCCTTTCCATGGATAATTGTCTTACGTAATGCGGTACCCCCTCCATTGGGCCCCGGTATCTGAGTAGCTTTTCGGCCCTCTAGCTGTAAGGTACCTGTATTATGTCCGGCAATCAGTTGATTTCCGACATCGGAGATATACCATGTCTGTTCTTGAGTACCGGGAATCAAGGTTGGATAACTATCATTCTCAGATAACGCATAAAGACCTTGGTTCGTAGCTAAATAAACAATACCCTTCTCTATCACCATATCATGCACCATACCAATCTGGGCCTCAAGCGGTTCATAAAAATAGATCGGAGAATTCACATGTATCTGCGCGATACCATTATCCAATGTAACCCATAAATTATCCGAATTATCAGCAAATACTCTCAATACCGTATTATTAATCAAGCCATTCTCCCTGTTGATATGCCACAAAGTTTCCCCCTGCTTATTAATCGCTACAACCCCATTAGAAATCGTACCCACAATAAAAGTAGAATCTTTCATCATGACTCCCCGGTTTGCGATCCCTTCCTTTAATATCTCATTGGCTGGTGTATTCCACACAGACAATTTTTTACGCACCTCATCATAGATAAAACATCCACTACGAGCCGAGACCAATAATAGCTGATGATCAAATGGCAAGACCGAAACCACATCATCCTCCAAAACCTTTTTCGATAGTAACTCTGTAAACTGGCCGTCATCCATTCGACAAAAGCTTCCTCCCTCCATGAACTGAACGTATAGATGATCGTCTAATGTGAAAATATACAATGGAGACAGGTCGGATACACCTTTTCTTACTTTTTCCCCGTCATAAATAAAAAAGCTCCGGAATGATTGAAAATAAATCTCACCCTTATATTCATTAATCGTCCAGAACTCATCATTATTCAGATAGACGTTCATCTCAGACGAACTGAGTGAATGATAAATCAGATCATTCTCATCATCCATCTCAAAATACCCGAACTCCTCGAAAGAGCCGACATAAATACGTCCGTCCTTCGATATATACAAAGCACGGACACCTAGATTATTCGGTAATTTCACAAGATCCCAGTGAATACCGTCAAAAACCAAAAGCCCCCGGTTATTCCCAATATACATCTTTCCTCCCGGACCTTGGGAGACGGCCCAATTCTGGTTTCCCGCTTTGTAATCGCTTACGGAATAATTGATGATTTTAGGAATATAGGGTACCTTCGCATTCCCCGTTATACAAAATAACAAGGCAATAACGCAACAAATCAACATACGAACCAACGTCCTCTTAAGTATCTCCTTCACTATATAGTACAGAATGTTATGTACCACAAAAGTAAATAAAAAAACATCACGTTACACCCTACTTCTTATAAACTCTCACATAATCAATCTCGAACACATGTGGAAAAAGAGAATCATCAATACCCTTTTGGCCTCCCCAATTCCCACCGATCGCCAGATTCAGCAAGATATGAAAGCGTTTATCGTAAGGCCAAACCTCATAGCCTGTCCCCTCGTTCTTAAATGTAAAGTATAATTGATCATCTACATAAAGCCGGTACTCATCTTCCTCCCATTCCAAGGCGTACACGTGAAACGCTTTATAACAATCCGGACACGCAATTTTAGCATTTTTTTGAGTTCCGATCGCATGATTATATTTTTCCGTATGCGAAGAACCTACGATCGTGTCGGGATCATAGCCCACATTTTCCATAATATCTATTTCCCCGCTTTTTGGCCAATCCCCGTATTCCCAATCCGTTGGAAGCATCCAGATGGCCGGCCATGTCCCTCGTCCAGTCGGGAGTTTCGCCCGAATCTCAAAACGTCCGTACAACCAATCCCCTTTTCCTTTCGTAATCAGGCGAGCCGATGTATATGAACGACCTTCCATCGGTTCTTTCAAGGCCGTAATCCTCAACACCCCATCCGAGACCCAAGCGTTCTCCTTTCTGCCGGATGTATAATATTGAGCCTCGTTATTTCCCCATTGATATACATTACCTTCCGTATCATAAGACCATTTCGTAGAATCAGGAAATCCCGTATAGTCAAACTCCTCACTCCATATCAATTTCCACCCGCCTTTATCCATTGGGTGCAGACAAATCGATATCACTAGCATTCGCCAGACTGCTCAAGAAAACACTATATAGGATAAAACCAAACAAAAGAAATGAACGTGACATAACAATATAGATTTAAATCAGAATTTCCACAAATATATGAAAAATAAATAAAAGTGTAGATGAAAAACACATCGCAAGGTTATCCCCGCAATTATACTGCAAATACCACAGGAGATATACTTCAAGTGGCAGAGAAGATATACTTCATGGCCAAAGTAAGTACTACCCCATTTTCCCTAGGGATTTATCGGATAAGCTATCTATACGAGAAAATGTCACAAAATAAAAAAGGGATGCCACAATTGACATCCCTCTCTCTGGATTGTTGAGTTGTCTCACGAGGATTCGAACCTCGACAGACAGAACCAAAAACTGTAGTGCTACCATTACACCATGAGACAATCCGATTGCTTTACTAAAGCGATGCAAAGGTAAGAATAAAATCTTACCTTGCAAATTTTTTGATTATTTTTTTACTTTGCGATCAACAAATAATAATTTTTCTTACCTCTTTGAACCAATAAATACTTATCGTCAAGCAGTGAAGAACAGTCGATTACAGTATCAACCTCCGCTAATTTCTCTTTGTTAAAACTTACGCCACCACTTTGTACCAATTTACGCATCTCACCTTTTGAAGGGAAGATAGCGGCTTTTTCAGTACACAAATCAACAGCCTTGATTCCTGCGGCCAATTCATCACGGGAGATATCGAAATGAGGAACACCCTCGAATACGGCTAGTAATGTGTCCTCATCCAATTTCAACAAAGCCTCGTGCGTGGAGTTACCAAACAAGATATTGGAAGCCTCGACAGCGGCCTCATAATCTTCCAAAGAGTGAACCATAACAGTCACCTCTTTCGCCAAACGTTTCTGCAACGGACGCAAATGAGGAGCGGCCTCTTGCTCCGCCTCCAAAGCGGCGATCTCTTCTTGGCTCAAGTCCGTGAAGATCTTGATATATTTGGCGGCGTCAGCGTCGCTTACGTTTAACCAGAATTGATAGAATTTATACGGAGAAGTATAGCGACGATCCAACCAGATATTACCGGATTCCGTCTTTCCGAACTTACCACCGTCAGCCTTCGTGATTAACGGGCAAGTCAAGGCATAAGCCTCCCCTCCCAACGTACGACGGATCAATTCCGTTCCAGTCGTGATATTACCCCATTGATCAGTACCACCCATCTGTAGGCGGCAACCCTCATGCTCATACAAATACAAATAATCGTAGCCTTGTAGCAATTGATAAGAAAACTCGGTGAAAGACATACCTACACTAGATTCGCGGCTCAAACGTTTCTTCACTGAATCCTTAGCCATCATGTAGTTCACGGTAATATGCTTACCAATATCACGGATAAAATTCAAGAAAGAATAACCCTTCATCCAGTCATAGTTGTTCACCAACTTAGCGGCATTAGGAGCGTCGGAGTCAAAATCAAGGAACTTAGCCAATTGTTTCTTGATGCAATCCTGATTGTGACGAAGAGTAGCCTCGTCCAGCAAATTACGCTCGGCAGACTTCATAGACGGGTCACCGATCATACCGGTAGCGCCACCCACTAAAGCGATAGGACGATGACCGGCACGTTGGAAATGCTTCAGCATCATCACACTTACTAAGTGTCCGATATGCAAAGAGTCTGCCGTTGGGTCAATCCCCACATAGGCCGATGTCAACTCTTTCTGCAATTGCTCTTCCGTCCCGGGCATCATATCAGCGATCATGCCCCTCCATCTTAATTCTTCTACAAAATTCATCGTATTAATTTATATCGTATTACATTAATATATTTGTCACTTTATCTCATACGAGGCAAAGGTACGACTTTTTAATTGAGAATCGAAAATTGATAATTGATAATTATCCGTTTAGGTGGAAGATAGAAACGTTTTTAGCGATTTGAATCCGCAGCTTTTCTTCCGGAATATCCAACGCTTCCGCTACATTTTGGTAGACCCCGCGGATATCAATCGATTTATCATCGGTCTCCAAGAAAAGGAAATCAGGCCATGCGGCACGCAAAGCCGATGGATTAAAACGATCTCCAAAGGAGAGATAAAACCCCAAGCGAACCAATTGGGAGGCAAGTTCACCATTACCTCGAAAGCCATGGATAATCCAAGGCATCTCCGGTTTCACGGCCTTTTTACAGGCAATGAGATCCGCCCACGCTTTTACGCAATGGATGATTAATGGCTTATGTGTTTCCTCCGCTAAATTGGCTTGTGCCAGAAACACCTCTTTTTGCAAATCTATTGGAGATTCGGCCAGTGTATCAAGTCCAGCCTCTCCGATCGCCACGACTCCCGAACCAGACACCAATACCCTAAGTAGGTCCATCTGCTCCTTTACATTATATATATACCACGGATGGATACCATATGAGCGAATAACCGTATCAAGAAGTGGACCCGGCTGCATATCACCCATTGGACTCACGATCCTATTTATAATCGCAATATCCTCCTTATGGAAAGGCATCTGATGCGTATGTATATCATAATAACCCATGGCGTTACGGAACCGGATCATAACCGCTCCCACCCCAAGGATGGCAACGAAGTATTCGTTTAACCGCAAGATACAATCCTTTCACAGGGCCATATTTCTTCAAGGCTTGCACCGCATATTCGGAACAAGTGGGCGTATACCTGCACGAAGCCGGTGTCATAGGAGAGATACAATATTTATAGAAATAAACCGGCAATAAGAGTAATGTGGTAAAAAAGCGTCTCATTATTCTTTATCCCGAAGGATATGGATCGCTTTCTTCATTGCCTTTTCCATCGCAGCGTACGGATGGATCTCTTTATCGAGGTACAGGAAAGCGATTAACATGCCCTTATTCTTCGCTTCCAACGGTTCCAGTAAATCATATTTACGAACCCGGTAAGCCTCACGTACCTGTCGTTTGATCAAGTTACGCTTTACGGCTCTCTTAAATTTTTTCTTCGGTACACTCACTAAGAAGGAAGCACGGGCAGGCATCTCTTCCTCCATCGGTAAATAAACGACCCGCAGTGGAAACGCCACGAACGATTGTCCTTTTTCGAATAATAGGTCAATGTAACGTTTCCACGACAGGCGTTCTTCTTTTGAAAGGGTATACCTTTTTGTCGTCATTATTTTTTACCGTCTTGCTGTTTTTTCAGATATAAATCCAAAGCAGCAGTCATAGAAGGGGCTTCCACCGTGGGAGCCTCAACGTCCAAACGCAGACCCGCATCTTTAACAGCCTTTGCCGTAGTAGGGCCAAAGCAGCCGATCTTTATATCGTCTTGCTTGAAATCCGGGAAGTTCTTCAATAAGGAAGAGATACCCGACGGACTAAAGAAAACCAACATATCATAATCGAATTTCTCGTCCTTCGCGAAATCATTGCTCACCGTACGGAACATCACCGCTTTCGTATAGTTGATTTTCTTCGCATCTAACAAAGCGAATAGATCATCTTTATGTACATCGGAAACAGGTACTAGGTATTTCTCCTTCGCATGTTTGGCGATAACAGTCACCAAATCATCTGCCTTACCGGTCTGACCATAAAAAATCTTACGTTTTCTATAAACGATATACTTCTGGAGATAAACAGCGATCGCCTCTGTCATACAGAAATACTTCATCGTTTCCGGGATAGCCACACGCAATTCCTCGCATAAATGAAAGAAATGATCGATAGCCGTACGAGCCGTAAAAATAACGGCGGTATGATCCAAAACCGAGATTCGTTGCTGCCTGAACTCCTTGGAAGATAAAGGTTCAACCTTGATGAACGGGCGGAAATCTATTTCCACACCGTATTTTTCTGCAATATCGAAATATGGTGATTTCTCCGATGCAGGCTTCGGTTGTGATACCAATAATTTTTTAATATTCAATGCCATAGAGTACTTGACTCGATAAAGTTATACAAATAAATAATGCCTTCATACAGAAAAACTAAAGGCAATATTTCTTGGCCGCAAAGGTACAAACTAATATATAAAAAACTGCTATTTTTCCTGTGAAATATCCGTATGGTCTTATAAATTATCACAAAACGACACAGAATATAGAAAAATACAAACAACAAAACAGGAATCTGTATACTGCTCCCCACGAATACCAACCAAAGTGCCGGAATGTATAAACAAATCCCCCACGCTCCTATAATAGCGTTATAATTAGTCTTCCAAAACTTGTATTTCGGAGCGTCCGTAAAAACAACCCCCAATAAATAATAGAAACAGCGCTTACACCAATAAAACAGCATCAATACCATCATTATCAACCCAATAGATATCAATACCGTATTTTCTAGCAAATGGTTGAAATACCCATATGCCCTAGCGATAGCAAAAAGGCAAACGCTACAAAGAAACAAGGCTTGAAACGTCATGAAATTCCGGAAGAGCCATTCGCTCCCCCTCGTTACCTCAAATAAATTTTGACGTTCTTTCACATATACCACATCACGCATCATCTTCAGGAATAAACGATAATTGGTACGGAACACCAACGCAAAACACATAAATAAGACGAACAAAAGGCTAAAGACCACATCGTCCACCAATTGTCCGTCCCACAAACGAATCCCTACATATCCTTCAAATGTACCCATGTGCCGCTATTATCGGCACAAAGGTACATAATTATTTCAATAAAGCGCTTCCTTAATAATCTCTCCTACCGTAGGATGCGGGAACACAAACGACTTTAACTCATCCGATTTCATCCCCTTCTCAATAACGATTCCGGCGATCACGATCAACTCCGAGGCCGGATTACCCAACATATGGGCACCGATCAACGTCTCATCCTCCGACAAGATCAACTTACAAACACCATTCCCCATCTCATTCTCCGCGACAAAACGCCCAGAGAATGCCATCGGTATTTTTTTCACGGTATACGAAATACCTTCTGCCTGCAACTCCTCCTCTGTCTTCCCGACACCGGCGATCTCCGGATTCGTATAAACGACACCCGGAATAGCCTTATAACTCATCGGGCGCGATTTGCCCAAGAGATGATCCACGGCCACCTCCGCCTCGCTAACTGCCGTATGCGCCAGTAAGGAAAAAGCGGTAATATCACCGCAAGCATATACATTTGGCAGGGAAGTCTGCATGTACTCATTCACCTTCACCCCATTACGAAAAGTCTCCGGAGCCAGTGTCTCCAAGCCAAAACCTTTCGTAACCGGACGACGCCCTACACTCAAAAGGACCTTATCGCCATGTAACGTGAATGTCTCCCCATCTTTCTCTACAGAAACCTCGGTTCCATGCACCCCGGTCACTTTATGACTTAGATAGAACTTAATCCCCCGTTTAGCGTATTCCGCTTGCAACATTTCGGACAGCTCACGATCCATCGGGCCTAATATCTTATCCAACATCTCCACGACATGTACCTCTACCCCAAGGCTATTGAAGAAAGAAGCGAACTCCATACCGATCACGCCTCCACCGATTATCACCAAAGAGGCCGGAAGCTCCTTCGATTGCAACGCCTCCCGGCTCGTCCAATATTCCGTCTCCGCCAATCCGGGTATAGGAGGAATTACCGTTTCTGATCCCGTACAGATCAAAAGGTTCGCAGCCTCGTATAGCTCTTCTCCGGCGGCGATCGTAATCGTCCCGTCGGCCGCACGCCCTTGGATACAGGCTTCCGCCGTAACCATCACCACGCCATGCTCCGTCATTTTCATACGGATACCGGCTGTCAGCTTTTTCACGACCTTATTCTTACGGGCGATGATTTTCGGGAGATCAAAAGAAGGATTCTCCGCTTTCACCGCATACTTGGAAGCATGCTTGATATTATCATACGTCTTAGCGGAATAAAGAAGCGTCTTTGTCGGCACGCATCCCTCATTCAAACAAACCCCGCCCAATGCGTTTTTCTCAAAAAGAATCGTGGAAAGCCCACCCTGCGCCGCTCTCTCCGCGGCAGTATAACCGGCAGGACCTCCACCGATTATAGCGACATCGTATTTCATACTATTAGATCTATTTAAGTTGTATATTAGGATTTATCTTTCTCAACTGTTTGATAAAATCAGCCCGGTTGGTCGGAGATATGAGCATCCAAGGTTTCCCATTGCTCCATATGATCAGCCGATCCAACGAAAGGGCGTAGCTGGACACCGGCATCACGGTAGATTCCAACGCCTCTATATCAGCGATAGCGATCTTCTTCTCCGGGAAAATACTACAATGCGCTATCAACATATCATCTTCCGTTATCCGGTAATACGTATTAAAGAAAACATGAAGCACCCCCAACGCAGCGACCATCATACCCACTATAGCCGATATATTGGTACGCAAAAACGCAGCCACACAACCAATTACCACCATGATAATCACCAGATGATACCACCATCCCACTTTTGATTTATATTCTCTTTCCATTTTCCGAAATTTGCCGCAAGTTAACGAAAAACGTCAAACAAAAAGAAAATTGCCCAATCTTTCCCATAAAAGAAAATACGCTGTCACTTCTCAGCAACAGCGTATCCACTTAAACCGGTTAATACAAATCATAAGATTGTAGTCGCCTTTTTTATTTTAATTCTTCCAATACCGTATAGGATTGTAATACGTTATTCTTATCATATTGTTCTGTACGCACTAAGCCTACATTCGGGCTGTACCACTCATAGCCATACCCAGTGATTGTCTCCTTTGATTTAGGGGAACGTGTAGCGATATTATATTTTACCTTAGCGCAATCGAACGTACCGGCAGGAGTTGTTATGCTTTCCGTTTTAATAAACTCACGGTCCTTAATGGCCATATCCTTACGATTCTTCCGGTTCTTCTTATCGTAGATCTTTACGGAAGCCTCGTCGAAATACACGTTATTCTTATCGAAATTAGCCGCATACGGATTTGGGTAATTTATAAAGTTCTCCGTGATATCCACATTCGTATTCATTTCCGATACCACTCCCGGATAAGAGAGCGTCTCTTTCGAGTCGAGGAAAAATTCTCCATTCTGGCAGTATGCCTTGATATCTCCTTTGTTCACGATCGTACCGGAGGGATTGGTATATACGTAATCCGCTTCCACCTCTTGACCGGAAGGTAGTGTTTCCACCTCATCCACTTGATAACTCATAACAGATTGTAAGTTTCCCTTCGCGTCATATCCTTTACGGACCCATACCGTTCCCTCTGTCTGCGGAAAGAAGAACGTACAGTCTTGCGCCATCGCTCCTCCCGCAATCAATGAGATTAAAGCCGTGTATAATATTTTCACCTTCATAATTTTGACGTTTAATTAATTCACTACTAAATACATGCCGGATATCCAATGCTTTGTTAGAACAGAGTGAACCCCTAAATGTTCAGAAGGTAAAAATTAAAAATAGCCAAAATATCTTTCTTGACAATACATTTAACCATAACTATGAAGTAATCTATTACATATTTACATGAAATATACCAGTTTATAAAGGATATGTTGTAATTTTGTAATTAATATAGACATTAAACAAGCATAATGGAACTGGAAGAAAATAAGATATCAATCTCTACAATCAAACAATACCTACAATTAATAATACATGATTTGGGTAAATTTACTCATCTAGAGTTTCTGACCTTGAAAGGATGGTTACTATATTCACTTTCTTTAGTGACTATCCTTTGTATACCTTGTATGGCTATTCTAATTATTACAGGTCTCATATCCGGAAATATTCCATTGGACCTACTGATCGCAATCTCATTGATTCCCTTCATATTTATTTTACCTCTGACATTGACATTGACTTTTATCAACAATTATAAGAGACCAAAGACATTAAGAAAATACATACTTCAAGGATTGGGACTCTATCTTTGGGATAGTCCACCCAAAAAGGTCAGCCAAACAGCATTCGAATGCATAAAAGAGGGAAAACTTTTCAGAATTGAGGTTTGCCTTTTAAAGAATGAAGGAAAAGAAGATTGGTTCACTTGCATGATTATTCCTTATTATATACCTAAATCAATAAAAGACAAAGAACAGCATATCGAAAATGTGAATCGCTATCTGAGCGAGAAATGTATTTTTGAGATAAAGCAAGACATGGCTTTTTTCACCATACCAGTCAAAGTCTTTCCGAAGTTAGACCTAAATAAAAGTATTGAAGAACTTTTGTACGCTATGAGACGTTTTGATTTGCGTACATCCACATTCTATAATCCCACCGCAATATTAAATAAAGTACCAAACACCCTCGAGATACTTGCCATGACAGTATTTGATATGGAAATTGATGAAAAATGGATAACCTGGTCTAAAAATATGATAAAAGCAGACTTTGTCAACAAGAACATGCAAGACTTCGCTTCTCAGATACCTTGTATAGATAATCAAAAGGATCTAAGGAAAAGAATGGATATTCTTATATGTGAGTTCAATTTAGATATTAACAAAGAATACATACTTTTGAACTATCTTCGATTTCTCTTATTTGAAAATTATCACAAAAGAAGAACTGTCTTAGAAGTAATCCAATGCTTAAGTCAACTATATATACATTCCAAAATATCTTTACTGCGTGACTTCGATTTATTGTATAGGGCTAAAAAAGAAATTGATGAAACAGGAAAGCAAGTTTCTTGGACAAGGGATACCCTAGAACCTAAAAACATTGATAGTTATATAATAAACTATTTGGATACATTGTCAAAAACAGGGATTCTATCCATGTAAGCATTTGTATACGACTTACCAATCCAACCCGCCTTTGGATATCCCCTAATTATAAAGGAAATTCATATATCTTTTTACCATCCAAACTATAGATGAAAAACTTTTCACCTACCCTAAACATCTTGGATGAAGTATATAAATAAGCTTTCTTCTCACCCTTTGAATTAACCCACAATGTTTTGTCTCCCAAGAATATCAAATTATCCCCATTTGGTAAAGCCTTAAACGTACGCAACTTAGACAAAGGATAAGTTTGTAAAACATTCAGTTGCTGGTCTAGCTCAACCATTTCATTCTTATCAGTAATCAAACAATAAATCGAATCCGGGCGTTTATATCGCTGATAAGATGTACTATCCTCAAAATCCTGCAAGAAATAAGAAGAATTGGTAAGATATAATAATTTCCCGTTTACTTCGGTATTCCATGATACCTCACTCAACAAGGAATCCCCAGATAACGAGTACTTCCGGATATGATCGGAAAACAAGACCATCAGAGCATCCTCTTCCCAATTTATATCAAACTCCTCCACCATCTCTTTCTTATCCGAGAGCTGGCGGAACCAAACCTTCTCACCCTTTCGTTTATCGAAACAGGCGATAAACGGCCAGCCAACCTTCAGTCTTAAGTATTCGTGAGCATAAGCCTCAGAAGTATCAAAAATAGTATTTCGATACCCAGTTCCCATATTAATCATATAAAGGCTATCTCCTCTCGCAAACAAATGAGAGCGAGATCCCATTCCATCAGGTATCGGATACCCCCATTTAGGTTGCAACTGCCGATCCAGGCAAAACAAATTCTCCCGGCTTGCCACGTAAAAAACCGTGTCGTCCGATAAAACATTCGATACCAGTTCCATCACCTTCTTCGGCCCAGTAGGCACTGCCGCAAAACCGGTTAAGACACCCGTCACCACACCGAGCGCACCAAGAGCGACGGCCTCTTTATAATCACTTGCCCCAGTCGGCATGGCATAACTCGGCCCTTCCCCATTTCCCATGTGAACCAGATGAATCCCATCCGAGACAATCAATCGAGTAGAGTCATCCAGTAAACCACTCTCATTCCATCCATATACATGGCTCATTTTCCGGCTCCACATCTTTTCTCCCGTCGCAAGGCTATGGCCTTCCAACTCGTTAGACACCCCGTTCATATAACTGCCTTTATAAGCCAAAAACATCCGGTTCTTAGCGTCCACCCAATAAGGAATCATTTTCTTTTTCTTCCAAACCTCATTACCTGTTTTCAAATCCAGCAACGATGTAGCCTTCCCCATTGTCACGAACAAAACTCCCTCTGAAGTCAACTTTGGATCTTGATTAAAATAATTGACAGGACGTTGCCATAGCATCCTCTGATCAGCCAAGGAGTAAACGGAAATTCCCCCCCTATTTTTCAAGGAAGTCTCATTTTTCGACAAATTCCGATACCGGATAAAAAGCAAATTATCCGTCGAATCCACATCTACTCCAAGAATCCAGCCGGGTAAAGCCAAACTTTTAGCAATGATAACAGAGCCATCCTCATTGATACCCAATGTGTCCGACAAAAATGTTTGAGATTGTACATCTAATGAAATACAACAAACAAACAGCAAGAAAATTTTGATGACCCTCATATCTCCACAATAATTATTTGATACAATTTCACTTTTGATATTTTTCTAACGAAATACAAGTCACATTATTATAATTAGATTCCTCTTCATGGAAAGTTCATAATACTTCTAAGGAACCCTGTACCATATCCCAATAATTGCGTAAAAGAGGCTATTACGGATAGCGATCCTACACGTAAATCACATTTATTGCGGAACATTGCGTCTACAAACAATAAAAGGGCATAAATAATAAGAGGCACCAGAAACAAGCGGCAAAAGAATGAACTGATAACCAATAGACAGACTGAAAACGTGAATAATGCCGGTAAGCAATGTACCAATTTCAATGAGCCGGGATGTTTCCGGTTCAACGCGATCCGGGCCTCCCCCGAATGACGCACCTGACGGAAGAACTGCATGAGATCCGTCCGCCTTTTATGATAAACCCATGCCGAAGGAAATAGCCGGGTCCGATAACCAGCCTCCATGATCCGTATGCTAAAATCAATGTCCTCACCATATCGCATGCCGGAAAAACCGCCCAGACGCTCATATACATCCCGCCTTATTCCCATATTAAAACTACGGGGATAAAATTTATCCAACTTTTTCTTCCCGCCGCGGATACCACCGGTCGTCAGGAATGAGGTCATGGCGTAATTGATCGCCTTCTGGATCGGGGAAAACGAGGCATACGCCTTATCCGGACCACCGAACGCATCCACCGGATAATGATTCAACGAGTCGTGTATATGCTCAAGCCACGTGGAGGGTAGTACCACGTCAGAATCCAGTATGAGCAGATACTCGCCACGCGCTTGCCTAGCGCCATGATTACGCGCCATACCCGGGCCGGAGTTCGTGATCACACAATAATGGAGGTCCAACCGCTCTTGGTATCGCCTTACGATCTCTTTCGCCGGTATCTCCGAACCATCCTCCACCACGATAACCTCAAAATGGACATAGGTTTGCTTGCAAAGGCTTGATAACAGGTCATCAAGCTCATCCGGCCTGTTATAAACAGGAATTATAATGGAGTATAAACGCATATCTTTTGTATAAAAGTCTAGCACAAATGTAGACTCATTTTCATACATAGTCAAGGAACACACATGGACAAATCAAGACCAGACACCACTGATAATCAACAAATTAAAAACAAACATATGGACATCCCCTGTTTTTAGTACTCTTTGAGATATTGATCTAGCAAGAAGCTTACGTCGGAAGGTATTTGTTTACTTTTTTTGATACGCTGTTTGATACGCTGTTTCTGTTTGGATACAGACTCGGGGAGAGAGTTCGCAAAAACAGCTATTTGGGAAGAACTGAACCCCATCTTGATCAAGCAGCAATATCGCTTATCTAATTCGGAGAAATCGGGGAAATCTTTCTCTAACCGTGTATAGAACTGATGGTATTGCAAGTTTGTCCAGTTTATGATTAATGACCAATCTGCATCCTTCAGATATCTAGGATGCTCTTTTAGGTCTTTCAATTTATCGAAATAAGGCAATTGCTCATCTAGTTTCTTATATGAGGATTTCAGTAGCTCTTCATATTTCTCTATCTCTTTATGGGACTCCGCATTTTGATCCAATAAACTTTTATTCTCTGAAACAATCTCATCGATTTCCTGCTGTTTATTATTTAACGTGGCGATCAATTGCTCATTTTCTTTTATACGATTCTCATTCTCTCTTATCGATTCCTTGTAAATTCGTATTTGCTCTCTAGCATGCGCTAAAGATTTTTCCTTCCGCAATACACGATATTGATACACTATTATAAGAATCAACAGAACCGCGGTGACAAACAAGCCGATTATCTCTTGATTCGTTTTTTCTAGTTTTAGCTGGTTATTTATGTTCAACAATCTCTCATGATCATATCTTGCTTGAAGTTCAGCCAGATCATATGTATGAGTCAATACATATATCGAATCAGAATAAATACGGTATTGTTTATTGTAATATATGGCATCTGTATATTTATTTTGCTCTTCCTCTATTTTAGATAAAAAGTCATAGGCTCCTTTTATCGTATACAAGTTATCTGTTTCTAATGATTTAAGAAAATACACTTTCGATGAATCTAACTGACCAGCATCGAAAAAAACATAACCTAGCCCATAATAAGCTTGAGGTAATTCTCTACATGATATTTCTTGTTTTATATCGACCTCTTTTCTTATATATTGTAAAGCATTTTCATACAGTCTCAGTTTCCCATAGACAAACCCCAATTCTCCCATAGCCATAGCTTCAAGTTCTAAATTTCCTAATCTTTTAGCATTTTCCAATGATTTACCAAAATAGAATAAGGCACTATCCATCTCATTTATATGTACATAAGTTCTTCCCAGCTCCGATAGAGCATAAGATATCCGTTCTCCATTTCCTGATCGTAATGCGTATTGATAAGCATCCTTTAATTGTACCAACGATTCTTCATAAAGATCTTGATAACGATACGTATTTCCTAATGATTGGCAGATCAGATAAGTAAAAAGCGGCTCATCCAACCTTGTCATTATATCTTTAGACTTTAAAAAGAGAGGTATCGCTTCCGTTAACTTTTTCTGATCCTCCAATAATTGTCCCTTATAATAATACGCTTGCGCCATCCTTTTCAAGTCATCCTCCTTCTCGAAATAATCCATCGCATCTTGAACCAACTTATCCGAAAAAGGGATATTCAACGAATCCGGAAGGCGTTTACCATATACCTTATCCCGGGCTTGTGCCAACAATAGTGCCCAAGTAGCATAGTTCTTTCCGCTTGAAAGTGATGATTGAGGCATAGAACGTAATATAGATAGAGCGCTATCCGGATGCTCCCACATAACAGATTCCGCACGAGATAATTCCGCTGGTAATGGTTTTTCTTGGCGCATACAAGAAAAAAGGGTAGCGAAAAGTAGCAAAGTCAGTCCTAGTGTTCTCTTCATTTAGATTACAGTTTACAACTTAAACGCAAGTTATAAAATTTATTTTATAAATACCACTAAAATATTTGTTTTTCAATAGTGATTTTGAGATACAATCAGCCAGTAGGGAGATGCGGCACACTACGTATCTACTAGTTGTATTATGTATTTAAAATATTAGCATATAAGCATTTGCAGTTTTTATGGTAAAAAACAAAAGTTTATCAAGCAGAAAACTTTTGTTTCCCTATATAGAAACTAAAGTTTCTTCAGCACGAAACTTTTGTTTTCCCTAATAGAAACTACTTTTACATATATAGGCACTACGACACACGAACCTAAACGATAATTTGGTTTCTTGCGTTTTCTATCAAAACATGGTAGATAAAGAATGATAATTGTAGATATTTTCTATCTACAACCACTATATAAGATGTTTATTTATAAGGCATATAAGAAGGAATTGTAGATGTGGTAGATATTAAGTGTTTTTTATTAACTGGTAATTTATGGAACTCGATTATATAATCCAACAAGTTCTTGTAACTTTGCAGCCATTTTAATTGAAATCCCGATTGAATATGAAGAACAAATACGAGGCTAGGCTAGGTACGGAACGTATGCTACCGCTGGTTTTCAAAATGGCGCTTCCGGCGGTAGCGGCCCAATTTGTCAACCTACTTTACAATATCGTAGATCGTATCTATATCGGGCATATTCCCGAGATCGGGACAAACGCTTTGGCCGGTATAGGGGTGACCACCTCCATCGTGATCTTGATCTCCTCTTTCTCCGCTATCGTGGGAGCGGGAGGTTCGCCGTTAGCGGCTATCGCTCTCGGGCAGGGCGACCGGGAACGGGCCGGAAAAATAGTGGGAAATGGATTTATATTGCTTATCCTATTTACTATATTCACTTCCCTCATCACCTATACCTTCATGGAACCGATCCTGCTTTTTACAGGAGCATCAAAATATACGTTAGGATATGCGGTGGATTATCTCTCTATTTATTTACTGGGCACTCTGTTTGTCGAGATATCCACGGGCTTGAATGCCTTTATCAACGCACAAGGGCGTCCGTCTATCGCTATGTGCTCAGTTTTGATCGGGGCTTTATTGAATATCGTATTAGACCCTATCTTCATTTTCTGGTTGGATATGGGGGTAAAAGGCGCTGCGCTCGCCACGATCCTATCGCAAGCTTGCAGTGCCATATGGGTATTGAGCTTCCTTTTCTCAAGACGTGCCTCCTTGCCTTTGGAAAGGCGGTATATGAGACTGGACCGAAGAATCGTACTCTCGATGTTCGCTTTGGGAATTTCTCCGTTCATCATGGCCAGCACGGAGAGTCTGGTCGGTTTCGTCTTGAATAGTAGTTTGAAAAATTTTGGCGATATCTATGTGAGCGCATTGGCTATCTTACAGAGTGCCATGCAATTCGCTAGCGTACCGCTGACCGGTTTCGCCCAAGGATTCGTACCGATCATAAGCTATAATTACGGACATGGAGACAAACAGCGGGTGAAAGATTGTTTTCGTATCGTGCTAATCGTTATGTTCTCTTTCAACTTGATACTCATGCTATTCATGATCTTATTCCCCTCAACCGTAGCCTCCGCTTTTACAAGCGACAAGGAGTTGATCGATACCGTCCGTTGGGCCATGCCCATCTTCTTGGCGGGTATGACGATTTTTGGCTTACAACGAGCTTGCCAGAATATGTTCGTAGCGTTGGGACAAGCTAAGATATCTATCTTTATCGCCTTGCTTCGTAAAGTAATCCTCTTGATTCCTTTGGCATTACTATTACCTCATTTTATGGGGGTAACCGGCGTATATGCGGCAGAAGCCGTATCGGATGCCACGGCCGCTATTTGCTGTACGTTGTTATTTATATGGAAATTCCCGAAGATACTAGGGAAAATCAAGAAAAAAGAAGAAAGGGCTGCCCAATAACGGACAGCCCCCTGATAAAGCCTTAAAGATTAAAATGAATCGTATTAATATCCCGGATTCTGTGTCAAGTTAGGATTCAGGCTAAGGATATCGGCATAGATGGAGAATACCGTTGTATATCCCGTCTTATCCTCTTGATAATCCAGCGAGCTGGCGGAATGTTTCACGCCTACATAGCGGTCTACCGTAGCCTCGGTAAACTTGCCGAAACGGATCAAATCCTGCCGGCGTACGCCTTCCCAAGCTAATTCAAGCATACGCTCGTCTAATAGCGTATCCAGCGTTACGTTTTGTAGCGGTTTGGCACCTACACGGTTACGAACTTGGTTCACCTCATCGTCTCCATTCTGTCCCAGACGAATCTTGGCTTCCGCCTTCATCAGCAACGCGTCGGCGAAACGGAAGATCACGCAGTCATTTCCATGCAAGTTTCCACCATCCTGAGCATTCTGGTCGAACTCATATTTAGCCATACGAGCTCCGGCGGTCTTCACCAACAAACCATCGGAGGCATCCATATATACCTTCGGGGCGTTCGGCTCATATTTCAAAGGCACTTTCTGTCCGTCCCATTCCGTATAGATCGTCTTTCCATCCGGGCCGGTCACCTCGCCCGTAAAATAAGTAAGCTTACAACGAGGATCCTCATCCGCCGTACCGAACTTAAACACGTTCATCGCCTTCACCGTAGCGCAAGAGCCATTCCATCCGGATTGGCCGTAAGCGGTTGCATGATCATAATGGCGGGTACGTACCAAATTGTAGTCCTTAGCGTCCGGATAAGCGACCGGGTCCATAGGAACCGTGAAAATATTCTCAACCGAGGTCTCGTTCGCTACGGCGAAATTCTCAGAGAAGTTTCCCTGCAACTTATAGCCCAAAGCCTCCAACTTATCCACATAGGCGATCGTAGCTTCCCAAGCGTTCATCTCTTTACCGTCAACGGTAAACTTGATGTTCTTTCCATCCGGACGATTACCGTCCGTCCAATTGTCGTCCGCATAAACCTCCGCGTTCAACGCCAACTTAGCCAAGATCATATAAGCCACCGGCTTGGTAATACGCCCGTAATACTCACCTTTTTGGTTACTGCGGTTATCTGAAAGATAAGGCAACGCCTCCTCCAACTCCGAACGGACAAAGTTAAATACAACGCTACGCTCAGATTGCTTTACCTCAGACATCGGTGTCGTAGAGGAAGTTACCAACGGAACACGAGCGAACAAATCCAACAACTCATAATAGAAAAACGCACGGACCGCACGGACCTCTTCCAGATAAACCTTGAAATATTCCACGTCCGGTTGTTCCTCGGCAAAGGCTTGCAACTTATCAACACTCTGGTTGCATTTTCCGATCTGCTCATACAAGAAATCCCAAGAGTTCTTGGTCAAATCATTCATCGTGCCCCAACGGTGTAAGAAAATATTCTGCCATAAACCGCCATCTTCCCAGTCGCCAATACGGCAAGGAAGCATAGCCTCATCGCTGGAGAAGGTATTCAAGTCATATACATGACGGTCGTTACCCATGATCTTAAACATATTATTGTACAAGCTCGCAACCGTGTTTACATAGACCAACGTAGGGCTTTGGAACGCGGTCTCCTCATCAAACGCGTCTGTAGGACGCTCTTCCAAAAAATTAGAACAGGAAGAAAATGCCGCGGCGGCAGCGGCTATCATAAAGCTATATATAAATTTCTTTTTCATGACTCTTTAAATGGATTTAGAAGTTAACACTCAAACCTAATGAATACGTACGGGATAACGGATAGAAACGTTTGTTATCCATACCTAGGTCATTATTATCTTTATCGACCGTCGTACTGTTAATCATCGGAGACAAACCGGAGTAACCCGTGATCGTAGCTACGTTGTTCACCGAGAATGTCACACGGATATTCTTCACGTATTTCTCGATCTTCTTGCAATCGATGTTGTAACCCAACGTAATATAATCGATATTCAAATAATTACCCTTTTCCAACCAATAATCAGAGATCGACTGGTCGTAGATCTTGCTTTCCGGAGCCTTAGCCAACGCGTTGTATGTAGGGAACTGGCTCAAGTTCATATAAGCTAGCGATGTACCGTTGAAGATCTTATGACCGAAAGCGCCGTTCATCTGCGTCATCAAGTCAAAGCGTTTGTAGCGGAAGCTGAAGTTCATTCCCAGATAATATTTCGGCATGGCTTGTCCGGCGATATAACGGTCGCCACCATCATTGGTATCCAAACCCTCTTTTCCATCGATCGTCTGATCCAAGTTGTAGATATAGCGGCCTTCGATAGCGTTTCCATTCTCATCCAAAGCCGGAGTCAAGCCCAAGCAACGAGGAATGTAGAACACTCCGACAGGCTGGCCTACCATCTGATAAACCACACGGTTGTTTCCTACGAAACCGGCACCACTCATACTGGACAGATCCATATATTGTTTCGCCTGCAACTCTTGTCCCATATAAGAACCGCTCAAGGAGTTCAATTTATTCTTCTGGTAAGAGAAATTCACGCCCATGTTGAAATCGAAGTCCTTTGTCTTCACGATACCACCGCTTACAGCCAATTCCACGCCGGAGTTGGTCATCTCTCCCAAGTTCGCCAATAATTCCGGATATACGAACGGAGGAACCGGAACCGCGTATTTATACAACAGATCCGTAGTCTTGGAAGTATACCAATCGGCGGTCAACGTAAAGCGGCCATCGAGGATACCAGCGTCCACACCCACATCGAATGTCTTTTTCACCTCCCAACGCAAGTCCGGGTTCGAGTTACGTGTAAAGCCATAGGTAGCGGTAGAATTTCCATTGACGGAAGTCACACCGTTCGGGCTCATCAAAGCCAACGAGTTATAAGCCTCGATAGCATCTTGGTTACCGGTCAGACCATAACCCGCACGTAGTTTCAACTGGCTCAGCCAATCCACGTCTTTCAAGAAAGCCTCCTCATTCAACACCCAAGCGGCGGAAGCGGAAGGGAAGAAGCCCCATTTATTATTCATACCCAATTTAGAGGAACCGTCCGCACGTAAGTTCACGGTGGCGATAAAACGGTTGTCATACATATAATTGAAACGACCCATGAATGAGGCCAGACGATTCTCGTTTTGGAAAGAAGTCACGTCTCCGTATTTCACCGTACCACCCGCTTTCAGGTTGTTATAACCGAAGTAATCCGTCTCAAAGCCACGGGCACCGGCGCTAAATCCCGTATAATGATATTTTTGTCCCCTCTCCCAGACAATAAATGGATTCAATCGTTACGCTGCTATTTCTCGGTAAATAATGTATTTACACTTACCGGATATACCGGAGGCGATCCCGCTAATATCAACGTGAATGGCGTAGAACCCGGTATCGAGACCACTTCCATCTATCCTGTAGCCCGTACCTTCACGCTGGGATTATCCGTCCAATTCTAAAGACCTCCACTGCAAGCCGGGTTGCAGTAACACAACCCGCAAGGCTCTATCCGGAAAACCTGTAGTCAATATTTATTTTGTACGAAAAGCAAGCGCAAAAGGAACAACCTAATCAGTTAATCCCTAACTTTGTGAGCCTAAACAATAGAAAACATGGTACAAAGATTCGATTACTTAGTGATAGGCTCAGGAATCGCCGGTATGAGTTTCGCTCTGAAAGTAGCCAATGAAGGCAAGAGCGTAGCACTTATCTGTAAAGCCGGACAAGAAGAAGCCAACACATATTTCGCGCAAGGAGGTATCGCTTCCGTAACCAACTTGAAAGTAGATAATTTCGAGAAGCACATAGAAGACACGATGATCGCCGGCGACTGGATCAGTGACCGGGCAGCCGTGGAGAAAGTCGTGCGCGAGGCCCCTGCCCAGATCGAGGCGCTTATCCGATGGGGAGTTAATTTCGATAAGAAAGAAAGCGGAGAATTCGATCTGCATAAAGAAGGAGGACACTCCGAGTTTCGTATCCTGCACCATGCCGACAATACGGGAGCCGAGATACAGACGAGCTTGATAGAAACGGTAAACAACCATCCCAACATCGCCGTATTCACGAACCATTACGCCGTAGAGATTATCACCCAGCATCATATGGGGATTATCGTCACCCGCCATACCCCCGGTATCAAATGTTTCGGTGCCTATGTATTAAACGAGGATACGGGCGAGGTACATACTTTCTTGTCAAAGATAACCGTTATGGCGACAGGCGGTTGCGAGGCCGTTTACCGGAATACGACAAACCCGCTGGTAGCTACCGGAGACGGTATCGCCATGGTTTACCGTGCGAAAGGCTCCGTAAAAGATATGGAGTTCATCCAGTTCCACCCGACCGCCTTGTATCATCCGGGCGACCGTCCCTCTTTCCTCATCACCGAGGCGATGCGCGGATATGGAGCTGTATTGAGAAACCTTGGCGGAGAGGAGTTCATGCATAAATATGATCCCCGTCTTTCCTTGGCTCCCCGTGATATCGTAGCCCGTGCGATCGATAGCGAGATGAAACAACGGGGTGAAGACCATGTCTATTTGGACGTGACGCACAAAGATCCGGAAGAGACGAAGAAACATTTCCCCAATATCTATAAAAAATGCCTCAGCTTAGGGATCGATATCACGAAAGATTACATCCCGGTAGCCCCTGCCGCCCATTATTTATGCGGAGGTATCAAGGTAGACTTAAACGGGCAATCCAGCATCCGCCGGCTATACGCAATCGGAGAATGTTCTTGTACCGGCTTGCACGGTGGTAACCGATTGGCCTCAAACTCATTGATCGAGGCAGTTGTATATGCCGATGCCGCGGCGAAACACTCATTAAGCGTCATGGATCGCTATGAGTTCAACCAGGATGTACCGGAATGGAACGATGAGGGAACGATCACCAATGAAGAGCGTGTATTGATCACCCAAAGCATGAAAGAGGTAAACCAGATCATGGAAGCGTATGTAGGTATCGTTCGTAGTAACACACGTTTGATCCGTGCGTGGAACCGTTTGGATATTTTATATGAGGAGACAGAGAGCCTTTTCAAACGTTGTAAGGCATCCCGTGAATTATGTGAGTTGCGTAATATGATCAATGTAGGTTATTTGATCACTCGTCAAGCGATGGAACGGAAAGAGAGCCGGGGATTACATTATACGATTGATTACCCACCGATTAAATAATTGAAAATTGAGAATTGAGAATTACTAGCTATGTTAATTCTCAATTCTCAACTTTTAATTATCAATAGTTCTGTTTCATCGGTTCAAAGTAAGCTTGCGGATGAGCGCATGCCGGACAATTAACCGGAGCCTTCTTACCCTCGAATACGAAACCACAGTTACGGCATTGCCAGAAGATAGCCTCATCTTTCTCGAATACTTTACCTTCCTCTACGTTAGCCAACAATTTACGATAACGTTTCTCGTGTTCAGCCTCTACCTTTGCGATCATCTTGAAAGCTACGGCAATAGCGGGAAAACCTTCTTCCTCCGCAATCTTAGCGAACTCAGGATACAATTCAGCCCACTCCTCATTCTCACCAGCTGCTGCGGCTGCCAAGTTCTCAGCGGTTGTTCCGATTACGCCTGCAGGATAAGAAGCGGTAATCTCAACCATTCCACCTTCCAAGAATTTAAAGAAACGTTTAGCGTGTTCCTTCTCTTGCTCGGCTGTTTCCATGAAAACACCTGCGATTTGCTCGTAACCTTCTTTCTTGGCTACGCTAGCGAAAAATGTGTAACGACTTCTTGCCTGAGATTCTCCGGCGAATGATTTCAATAAATTCTGCTCGGTACGTGTACCTTTAATACTTTTTTCCATAATGCTAATTTTATGTAGTAAATTAATGAGTCTGTTTTGTATATCGTTTTTCTCATGACCGATCAAAAGTAAGAATTTGTTTCCAGATATCGATTACGCAAACATTAAATAATATCTATCTCTCAATAGATATCACTTATTTATCAAGGAAAAACTTCTCCTCCTTTATACAATGAAACAACAAATCCTCCTAAATTGTTTACACAAAACCGGAATGCGTCTTTAGATTTTTTGCATCTTCTTTATTTTATTAACTTTGCATCCTCAAATCAAACAGGCAAGAAGAAAAATGAAGAACAAATTTGATTTTCAGCCCAAACTCTTTACGGCGCTGAGAAATTATTCCAAAGAGAGATTCATGACGGATCTCATGGCGGGTATAATTGTCGGCATAGTTGCCCTACCACTCGCCATCGCTTTTGGTATCGCCTCCGGGGTAAGTCCGGAGAAAGGATTGATCACGGCTATTATCGGTGGATTCATTGTCTCCCTTTTAGGAGGCTGCAACGTACAGATCGGCGGACCTACCGGAGCGTTTATCGTGATCGTTTATGGCATTATACAGAACTTCGGTATCGAAGGGCTTGCCATCGCTACCGTCATAGCGGGTATTATTCTGGTATTGATGGGCGTGCTGAAGCTCGGTACCGTGATTAAGTTTATCCCCTACCCGATTGTCGTAGGTTTCACGAGTGGTATCGCTATCACTATCTTCACGACACAAATGAAAGACTTATTTGGATTGACTATGGATAAAGTCCCCGCCGATTTCATCTCTAAATGGATCGCATATTTCGGGGCGTTCGATACGGTTAACCCTTGGGCATTCGTTATCGGTATCATTAGTATCCTGATCATTACGTTAAGCCCGAGGCTAACGAAGAAAATTCCGGGTTCCTTGATCGCTATCGTCATCATGACGATCGTTGTTTACATTATGCGTAATCATTTGGGTATTACAGGTATCGAGACGATTGGAGACCGGTTTACTATTAACGCTTCCTTGCCAGCCCCGGCTCCGATCACGTTTAATATGGAGACAATCAACTTATTGCTTCCCTCCGCCTTTACGATCGCTATCCTTGGGGCTATCGAGTCTTTATTATCCGCTACGGTAGCGGATGGTGTGACAGGCGACAAGCATAATTCAAATACGGAACTAATCGCCCAAGGTGCGGCGAATATCATCGTTCCTATTTTTGGCGGTATTCCCGTGACCGGCGCCATCGCCCGTACAATGACCAATATAAATAATGGTGGACGAACTCCGGTTGCCGGTATTATTCACGCCATCGTATTATTATTGATTTTGCTTTTCCTCGGACCGCTTACCAAACACATTCCAATGGCTTGTCTGGCTGGCGTATTGATCATCGTATCCTATAATATGAGTGAGTGGCGTACGTTCCGTTCCTTGATGAAAAACCCGAAAAGCGACGTATCCGTCTTGTTGGTGACTTTCTTCCTGACGGTTATCTTTGATCTTACGATCGCTATAGAGATCGGTCTTTTGATCGCCATGTTATTTTTTATGCGCCGTGTGGCTGAGACCACGCATGTATCCGTCACCACGGATGAGATCGATCTTTCCGACGAGGGCGAGATTCATCATGACGAGGAAGTCCTCTCCCTGCCTAAAGGTGTAGAGGTATACGAGATCGATGGTCCGTTCTTTTTCGGCGTAGCGAATAAGTTCGACGGCATCATGAAAAGTATGGGAGATAAACCGAAAGTCCGCATCATCCGTATGCGTAAGGTTTCGTTCATAGATTCTACCGGTCTGCATAACTTGGAAAGTCTTTTCCGTCTTTCCGAGGCAGAGCATATCCATATGATACTTTCCGGGGTCAATGAACATGTACACCGTGTATTGACAAAATCCGGATTCGATAAGAAGATTGGCGCAGAAAATATTTGCAGTAATATCAATGAGGCGGTAGAGAAAGCGAAAGCTGCCGTACAAGACTAAGATACTATCAGACAGTGGGAGACGCAGCATGCTGCGTCTCTACAACTGGATATTTATTCCGGTAAATAATACCAGTCCTCTGGTAAGACAGCTTCCTTTATTTTACGGCTGGAAACCCCGACCTCCAAGGCCTCGCCCATATAATCCTCGAAATACAAAACACGTAATTCGTGGAAACCAGCGTCTAACGCTACCTTTCCTTTCGCTATACGAGCATTATGAGAGCCATCATTATCAACAATAGCTTTACCGTCTATAAATAGCTTGGAACCATCATCCGAATACGTATAAAAGCGATATACACCTTTTTCAGGGATATTTATCAACGTACGGAACTCATAAGCGAAATGATCCTTGGCCGGAGCCTCCTGAATGGAGATATTTTTCATCGTACCCTCTTTCACTTTTGTCCCGGAAGCGATCTGATCCGTATGTTTAAACTTGCCTTCATAATAGGTATAAGCTACCCCGTGCTTTTTAGGTTTTACCGTTTTGGCGGGTAAGAATTCCATCGTTTCCTCATCCTTAGAGGTCAGGCCAGACGGATAATAATACGTATATTCCTTTCCGGACGAGGTACGAATCCATGAATCAAACTCAAACTTGCCCTCACGCAATTCAATGATACGGCCACCCCGCTCGAAATCTCCATAAGCGTCCCATCCGGATACACGCCCGAAAGCTAGCCCCACGTTATATAACATTCCTATATAATCGTTATCATGATCGTGCCCGGCGAAAGTAGCCATCACATCCTTCATTTCCACCAAGGAAGCGAAGAAGCCCGTGTTGATCTTAGGAGAGGCGATTCCCTCTTCTTTCTGTCCTAATGTAGTCTCCGCCCCAACGATCTCATTATATTCCAACAGAGGAATATGGAAAAAAGCCAAGGCTGGCAACGGTTTGCCGCCATTTTCCTTGGTATAGCGCATACTTTGCTCACGATACCAATGGATCTGGTCGAAATGAATCCAATCATACGTGCCATAATCCTTCAGCGTAGGATAATCGTTGGAGTCGATACAATACAATAAGGCCGCCGGTTTCTTTCCGTCCGAACTGTAGACCGGTACCACATAGTTTCCGGCTCCATGGATATCACCCGGTCCCTTCTCGCCCATAAAATAAGGTGATTTACTAAGCATGGCATAAATCTCGTCCTTGGGAACGATCTCTGCGTCATGATTTCCCATCATCACCGTAAACGGTATCTTGGCCTCCTCAAAGATCCCGATCACTGACTTCCATCCTTCCAAACCGGGATTTGCTGTCACCACGTCGCCCGTCAGCATCGCCACATCCGGATTTTCCGCCTTTAATACGGATTGTATCGTAGCGACTGTCTTAGCGCATTTAGATGATTTCTGATCCCAATGAATGTCTGTAAATTGGACGATCTTGAATTTCCCATCCTTGAAAGCAAGCTGTTTTTGTGCGAATAAGCTCATCGGGGCACAAAAGCACAACAAGGCTATCGCTAATAAAAAAGTCTTTTTCATGTTCTTCGATTTAGTAATTGGGGGCTAAGTTATAAAAAAAAGAGAGCGATGTATAAAAACAGGCTCTCTTCCTTATGTTAAATGCCACAATGAAACCCTTGCTGTCAAACAAAAGCTATATACATATCCGCAAGCCGGGTTTTCCTGTCAAAATGCGGGATCTCTTTTACTATTTTCTCACAATCCTCAAGGCTCATTCCTCCTTTAGGTTCCCCCCAGTACCAAAGTTTAGGGGTATTCTGTTTTTTACTTGTTGACTCCATAATTCTCGTTGTTTTTATCGTAAGACAGGAAACGCTCAAATACCCCTATCCTCAAAATATATAAAAGATTAAAATAATGTGAATTTATATCCAACCGACAACCCCAATTTCAAATCCCGGTCATTGACACAATTCTGGAAATAGTTCACTCCCACATAAAATCTTTTTACCTCTATACCGGCCGCCGCCGTAGCTCCCAGATTCCAATATTCACCACTACCGGTGTAAGCACCCGCATTTAATCGGAGATTCACTTTATCGCTCAACGGAATATGAAAAGAAGCATACACGGGTACAAAAAAATCAATATTCCAATCATCTCCATATGAAAACGAATTCCCTGCGGTATGCAGCAACAATCCCGTTTGTATAGAAAACAACCGTGATTGTGGAAAGTTTATATACGCCCCCGTCTGAAGCCCCCATCCATCTCCTCCTAGTATTCCGGTACGAGCTTCTATATCAGCGGCCTGCGATCGACCAAAAGATAAAAGCAATATTAACAGAACAAACAACTTCTTCATTACTTACAAGGTATTAATATTAATATTTAGATTGAATAAAAGTTCGACATATCATGATATAGAACTCCCATTCAATCTAAATATTGCTTCTATATCATTATTCGGCTCCAAGTTAGTGTATTCCGAATATAGCGTCTTTTATGACGATCGAATCTTCCGAATTCTCTATATTATATAAAATACCTTCCATCTTCCCTTCAATATAAGGGGTACCACTTCCCTCATGAAAACGAATACTATCCACTTGTATCCGAAATGAAGATTTCAGTGGATGATACACTATTTTAGCGTCATCTTTCGTGATCCTAACAGTAGATTCTATCTCTTCATTCAATAATTTACCCTTATCGATCAGATATTCTCCTTCTCTCAATGGAATCAATGAGATCCTCAGCATAGGATAAGGATAGTCAGAGATATGCACTCCTAATGGTATCTCCCAATAGAAACCGCTTAAATCGGTATTTACCTCCTGCCAAAAATTTCCATGATCAATGAAAGAATGAGAGTTCGACTGATTAGCTATAGAAATATCTTGACTATTCACCTTTCCTTCAAAGTACCCCAAATAGTAAGGAGTTTCTTCAAAAGAAGTATCCTCATCCTTGTCACAAGAAACGAATGAGAATAGTAAAAGAATGAATAAAGAAAAGATGAAACCTGCCATCATTCCTTTTTTAGCTTCATCCCAGTAAAGCATAGAGATATTCCGTTTTTCAGTTGTTGATTCCATAATGACTATTGTTTTCTTATAAGACAGGAAACCATCAAATACCCCTATCCTCAATGTATATAAAAGATCACAATAAAGTAAACCGTATTTTATTATTTCTATTTTACACAAAAAGACATTAATTATATTTTTACATATAGCCTATTACAATATATTCACTACATTTGAAATATTAATCAACATAAAATATAAGCCATGCAAAAATCATCATTTAATAAACTTAGCATTTTACTATTTATTATAGTAATTCTATCTTCTTGTAATAAAGATAATGGCATAGAAGAGATTAGTGAATCATATATTGAAATAAAAGTGCTTAGAATTAGCAAAGATAACACAAAAACACCTATTTATAATGCAATAGCATACATTTATTATGATATAGCACCTATTGATCTCGCAAATTACACAGATAAAGGGAATGGTATATACTCTAATGGTAAAAATACAATTATACCTAATCAAGTAAAAAGAACAAATATAGATGGCTATCTAGAAATAAAACCAGAAGAAACTATTCATTCTATTACAGTTTTCATCCATGACACTAATAGTAATATGATTTCTCACTCATATTGGTCAAACCGTCAAAATCAAATAAAAGAAACTATTACATTTTATTACTAATTATATTTAAGATATGAAGTAAATAGTTATTTATAAACTATTTACTTCATATTTAGCTTATTCATATAAGCATATCCATTAATACATTTTCAAAGGAGCCAACTCTATTTTATAATAACCATTATAATATTTACTATTTAATGGAATTGAATATGCCGTATCTCTACGTCCTGCATATTCAATCCAATCACCAGAAAGAACAACAGGATCATAAAAATTAACAATAACATCCCCCAATTCATCATTACCCAATGTAAATGTTTTTTCAAATGTAGTCGTAATTGTCTTTTTCGCACTTGCACCAAATTTCAATCCTACTTTTTCAAAAACTCCTTTTACAGGATTAAGTTCAAAATTTCCTGCAAATTCAGCAGTAGTTTGGCTAAGCGTCCTTTGAGTTTCTGTACCATCAATTTCTTCTATAGAAATTTTTATTACACAACTAAAATTTTCTATATTCCATTCAAACAGAGGTAAATCAAGAGGAACAACTAGGCATTCTTTTACACCATCAACTTTAGAATTACCTCCTCCTATATCTTTGTAAGATACTCTAAATAGATCTTCTGGTTTTACGCCAAAAGAAAAAGTTTGTTCTGTCCCTATAGGACTTTTTGTTCCAACATATACTTTAACTAAAAAATCAAATTTACCATCAGTCCAAGGAGTAGCTTTATAAGATTGCCTAGGATTAAATATTTGATCATAATCTAACTGTGCATCTCCTGTTTGATCTGATATCTTTTGGAAAGCTATATTTGGATCCCCTTTCATTTGGAAAGAATATAGTGTTTCTTTATAATCATAAACAAATACACCTTTATCTGAACCTGGAACCATATCATAATATATATAGTCCCTATGCCATCCATCCTTATTTTTATAAATATTATATGCATCAACTGATTTTTGTAATCTATCTTTCATACTTTTATTTACATTTCGAGATCTTAAAATGTTTTTTTGTTTCATATTATTAAAAGATTCTCCAAGAAAAGAATAAGTTATTCCCGATTTAGAAGAAAAAGTAAAATTAGTACTACTAAAATTACTTCTAGACAAATTACTATATTCATTCGCTACGATTCTTTCATTATCCTTTAATACAACAATAGGATACATAGGAATGAGATCTGATTTTATAATTTTTTCTTCCCCATCCTTATCATATATAGGAACATCGTTACTGATACAAGTTCTAACAGCAACAACTGGTATTTCTTTATCAGTATTCCAAAGAGCAGCAGAGAACGAATTCTTAGGTAATTCTGGAACAAAAATTGTTAGAGTAGGAAACTTTTCATTAATAGATAATAATTTATCCATTTCAATATATTTCCCTATATACTGTTCAAATGTAATATTATCTTCCAGCATCTCATCTTTTACTAATTGATAAAGAACATCATAATCATTATCAATCATTTTTAAAGCCTCGTTTTTAATCAAATTTCTAGCCATTAGGCTTTCATTAAAAACTTTTGATAATGCTTTAGCAAAATCTTTTTTCAAAACTAAGTCTTTATTCATTAGAAGAGAATCATGAATAGAAATTTCTATATTATTTGTAGATAATATATCATTTCTTTCCATCACTAAATCATCATTACAAGATGATATAAAAACTAAGCAAATAAATAATAAATACACCTTTTTCATAATACTACTTTTTAAAAGGTAAAACAATAGAAAATTATATTTTTACTCCTATATCATTTACAAATACAAAAGTTTAAATTTAAAAATCCCCAAATACATGATTATAATCATTCATTATATGTAATACTCCTTTTTCTTGATCTCTTACTTTTAGAGGTATTACTAAATATGGCATAGTACTCGTTTGTACCTTTTCATTATAGATCACTTCTCCCGTAGAACTAGTGACGATAACACATACATCACCAAGATCCTCGTGAAAGTTTACTATCAGTTCTCTATTAGCCTCCTCAATCGATGCATCCATTGGCAAACCTATTGGAATGGATTTTTTCTTATGTTCCCATTTACCATGTAGATCTATAGGCTTACCCCAGCATGGCATAGCCCATAATAAAGCTATTGCCGCTAATAACAATTTAAGCTGTCTCATTTCGTTTTTATTTTTTCAACGTAAAGATCAAGCCTATAGAAGAAACAAGCAAATATAACGCTAAATAATAAGCGACAAACGAAATTCATAATCAACTAATATTTAATTGATTATAAATCAACTAGCAGGACAAAGGGTAAAGCCAATATTAATAGAAGCTATTGTTTATCAATCTATTGTACACTATTAATAAGATAAGCACATAAATCAAGCTCTTTCGCTATGATTCCCAGCCTTTGGCGTACACGCTGCCGACGCTTGTTTACCGAATCCGGCTGGATATGTAACAGGATAGATTCACCTATCGAATCCAAACCCAACAAGCTCAAATAACAATAACGCAATTCGGCGGCAGATAAATTAAACGCAGCGAGTCGATCCGCTAAAAAAGGATAAACCTCATTCACTTGCGTAATAATATTTTGCCAGTCTTTTTCTGATAGTGGAGATTTGGTAGCTCCCGGTACTACTTTTTGGGATAGCTTGATTACTTTCTTGGCTATAGCGGATGATAAGAATAGATCCTTACGCCGTTCCGCTATCCGAAGGACGAGGGTTTCCTCTTCTTTTTTTATTTGTTCATATTCTTTCTCCAGTTTCTCTCTTGAATCAAGTTCATTCAGTTTTTCATTTTTTTCAGACAATTGAATAGATAAAGCCTCTAATCTATCTTGTTTGTTACGTAAATTATCCCGTAGTCTGAATAATTCATTACTCTTATTCGACAAATCGATTTCCTGCTTAAGAAGTCTTTTATTTTTTCTATCAATTCGTATTTGAAAGACCCATAATAATATTAAAAGAATAGATACAGATATTACCCAATAGATAAAATACTTTTGTTTATCCGATTTTAATCGCATATTTTCCAATGATATTTTTAAATGCTCATATTCCTTTTCTATTTTTATTATGTTTTCCCTATTTCGTATCGTCAAGATCGAATCTGAGGCACTGTTATATTCATCCAAGTAAAACCAAGCCTTTTCCCAATTACCCTCCGCTTTCTCTAACAAAGAATAACCATAAAGTACCGAAAAACGGGTCATATCATTAAAACTAGGTACACTTGCTTTCTCCAAACAAATACGTGCATTCTTAAAATCGCCTTCTTCTATATATATACCAGCCAATGTCCTGTAACTTGGTGCGTCATCAAAATCTGACATATTGACATTTTTCCACAAATACAATTTAGCTAACTCTTTATTACCTAACATATTATAAATATTTCCTATTCCATTATATATAGTCCCTATATCAGAAGAGTCACCTACTTCAACTATAATAGTATCCGCTTTCAACAAAAAAATTAACGCTATATCCAAAGAATCCGAAAACGCATACATTCTTCCCACATCCCGCAAGGCGAAAGCCGAACTTCGCATATTACCCGCTTTTCGAAAATAAGATTCCGCTTCCTTATATTTGTCCTTTCCTAACAGATAATTACCCTCGAAATCATACAGATCTCCCATATAGCTACAAATATATCCGGCTTGATTATAGTCTTCACTGCGTAAAGCGATATCCAAAGCTTGCAAATAAACCTTCATCGCTTTCTCGTTCTCTTTATCTTCCACATACGAACGCCCCAAATACAAACCAATCTTCGCTTGTTCTTGCTTTGTCCCGTGTGACTTATAATAGGCTTGCGCACGTAGCAATTGTTGTACATAGGGCAGATCCGTATATAACGTGTCCGCCACTTTACCGGATAGCATACACCAACGAGCCAATAATTTATCACTCAAATTATCGGGCACGGCTATGCTATCCAATAGGATATGGGAACTATCCGGATCGGATTTCAACAAGGATTCCGCACGATCGATTAGGTATATGGCATCGCTCTCATCTCGACAACCTATAAATGAGAGTGTGGATAATAGCGATATCAAAATAAGCAAATGCCTCATTGGTTCCTATCTTTAGATTCTATGCGCAAGATAGGCATATTTTTCATCAAACCTTAAAGAATAATTGATTATTAGGCTTATTGTATAAAATTCTTATCGCTTGGATATCTCCATCATCTTTTTGGAAAAACACGTACGTGTTTTCATAAATTCTCGTACGTGTTTCCGAAAAAAGACGTACGTGTTTTTCCGAAAACATGTACATGTTTTTATACATCTGATTTTCAATATACTAAAAACAGTATTCCCAAAGGCAGGGATATTGTAGGAAATTCCATTATCTTTGGACTTTCATTGGTAACTTTTTAATCTACTATCAATATGGCACAACAATCCGGAAGATTGCTATCCCTCGACGTGATGAGGGGAATTACGATCGCAGGGATGATTTTGGTAAACAACCCCGGGTCATGGAAGTATGTATATACGCCTTTAGAGCATGCGCGTTGGAACGGCCTCACTCCCACCGATTTGGTATTTCCGTTCTTTATGTTCATCATGGGGGTCTCCATGTTTTTCTCGCTTCGGAAATATAACTTCAAGCTGTCGAAAGAAAGCGTGACGAAAGTATTGAGACGCACGGTATTGATATTCCTCGTGGGATTAGGGCTGAATCTGTTCGGGCATGTTTGCTACAATGGATTTACCGATTTCCAGAATTTACGTATCCTTGGGGTGATGCAAAGGTTGGCGCTGGCATACGGCTTCGGGTCGTTGATAGGATTAGCGATTAATCATAAGTATATTTTGCAGGTAGCCGCTGGTATATTGATATTTTACTGGGCATTACTAGGTTTCACGCATAGTATGGAAATGTCGGAGGATAGCATTATAGCGATCGTGGACAGAACTTTATTCGGTACATCGCATATGTATCACGATGATATGGCAGATGGTACACGGATCGCCTTTGATCCGGAAGGGCTCTTGAGCTGCATCGGTAGCATAGCGCATGTATTACTCGGTTTCTACGTAGGAAAGGTAATACAGGATTGTAAAAAGAACAATGAGTTGATTATCCGTAATATCTTCATTTTCGGTACGATTATTCTTTTTGCCGGTTTCTTGCTAAGCTATGGTTGCCCTATCAATAAAAAGATATGGAGTAGTACGTTCGTATTGGTTACTTGCGGATTCGCCTCCTTATTCCTCGCTTTATTAATCTGGATCATCGATATAAACGGGAAGAAGAAATGGACGTTATTCTTTGAGTCGTTCGGTATCAACCCCTTATATCTGTATGTACAAGGGGATATATTCGCCGTATTGCTGGAAATGAGCGGTATCTCCGCCTTTATGTATATGGATCTGTTCAGGCCGATATTCGGCGATTTCGGAGGCTCATTAGCATGGGCTATCTTCTTCGTGGTACTAAACTGGATACCGGGATATTTCTTGTATAAGAAGAAGATTTATATCAAGTTGTAAAAAGAAATGATCTATGCTCTGTATATAGAACAAAAAATCACTATATTTGCTCTATATACAAAGCATAAATACAAAAATCAAATTAATAATTTAACTATGGAAAATGAACTTCAAGTTATTGGAACGAAAGAAGTAGAGGAACGTATTATTGAGTTAAGAGGACAAAAAATACTACTAGATAGAGATGTAGCAGAATTATATAAAACAGAAACAAGGGATATAAACAAAGCCGTGAGAAATAATCCTGAAAAGTTCCCCAGTGGTTATTTTTTCACATTGAAACCCTCTGAGAAACAGTATGTGGTGGAAAATTTCCACCGGATGGAAAACTTAAAAAAATCAACAGTAGAACCTAAAGCTTTCACTGAAAAAGGACTTTATATGCTGGCTACTATATTAAAAAGTCCAAGAGCCACACAAACAACTATCGCTATAATAGATTCTTTCGTAAAACTACGTGAGCTTATCCGAAATGTAGATGCGATTCAAAATGAACCTGACCTAATAAAACAAAAAGGTATTGTGAAACGAACTGGCCAACTCTTATCTGATCTGTTGATAGATGATGCTGATACAACTGAAATGGAATCTACCATAGAGTTGAATCTTATGGCCGTAAAACTTAAACATACAGTAAAACGTATTAAAAATAACAATAAAACCGAAGATAAATCTGAAATTTAGAATTGCAAAAAAAATCCAACCACTCTCCTATTCATATCGGAGAATGGTTGGATTTTTTATAGGTATCAGCCTAGCTGACTAGTTCACGTTATAACCGGAGATAACCACCTTCGGGGTCTCGCCTCTCGTATCTACATCTTTCCAATGGATGTTGATCTCTTTCTTCTCGCCCGGAAGCAAGGAGAAATAGTTATCGCTATAGAAGACGGGGAGGAATTGCTCGCCATCCTTCTCGCCCACTACATTCACACGAATCATTAGAGCCGGGGTGGATGAAGTATTCTCTAAGGTAGCGATAACGGTCCAAGTACCGTCATTACCCTTATTGGTTGTCACGTTGGATTGTAAAGTAACCTTTGGCATCTCACGCAGAGCTTGGTAATTGCCTTCCTCTACGCCACGCAGATAGAAGTTATCCGATACGATCTTACCGTTCTCGGTCAACGTCAACTTGACGAAATGAGCGCTGGATACGCTAGCTGGGAAATCCAGTTTCATACATTTGTTGGTCGTATCTTCCTTACTATCCACGGAAACCTCGTTTTCCCATGAAATAGAACCGTCCATATTGATGATTTGAGCCTTTGCCGTCAAACCATTACGTACGCCGGCGCTATAGTTCACTACCTCGATCTCGTCCGTAACCGGATTCCATTGGATATGCAAAGGCTCGGAAGCTTTCTTACAGCCAAAATAAGCGGCGGTAGGCTCGAAATAATAGTCATAGGTCTGCCATACCATAGAAGGCCATGCCGGATGCGTCATCCACAGCAATAATCCCTTACGGTTCAAGCTTCTCGATTCGAACATACCCCGGTAACCATCATAGTTTACCCACTGAGCCAGATCGGCGAATTCCTTGGCGTTGTTCGGCTTGCCAAAGCCCTTTTCGATGATAGCGTTGAAAGAAGCGCAAGACTGGGCGCCTTCCATCGTATAATCGTGTTGTCCCCATTGAGCGTTTTGCGGCCAAAGCGCTTCCGGAGAGAAAGTACGAACCAAGCTCTCGTAATTCATCACGTTAGGCATACCCCGCTCACTATGGAACTTATCACTACCATTCTTCAAGCTAAAGTATTCTTTAACAGGAAGCGCACGGTACGGGCCATGGCCACTTACCACCTCATCCGCCGAGCTGGAGATATAATGTAAGCCCGGATGATCCTCTTTCACGATACGGCGTAAAGCCTTGTCGATCTGCTCCGGCGGGAAGCCCTCGTTGCGCCCGCAATAAATACCGATAGAGGCATGGTTACGGAAACGTTTCACATAATCCTCAGCATTAGCGATAAACATCTCCGGATCATAAGGATCGGGTCCGTCGGAAGGATTCGCCAACCAGAAATCTTGCCAGATCATGATACCATGACGGTCGCAAGCCTCATATAATTCTTTATCGCCAATCTGTCCTACCCAGTTACGCATCATCGTAAAGTTCATATCGGCATGGTAAGCCACGGCGATATCGTACTCACGACCCCGGTAATTCAGATTAGACTCACCAAATCCCCAGTTACCGCCACGGCCTATAAAACGACGACCATTGATAAAGAGACTCAAGATACTATTATTCTCATTGAAGGTCATTTGTCGGATACCTACCTTGAAATCCTCAGAGTCGGATACCTTATCACCTACCTTAAAGGTGAAATTAGCGTCGTATAAATAAGGAGATCCGTACCCTTTAGGCCACCACAAACGTGGATTCTGAACCTTCAATTGGCTAAAGGTATTCGGGTCGAAAGCAACGCTCTTCTCCTCGTTGGCGGCCAATTCCACCGGTTGCTCGAAAGTGATATCACCGATCTTTCCTGTCAATATACCCTTCACGGGAGCGGCATCATGGTTCTTCACGATCACTTCCGGAGTCAAGGTAGCGGAAGTCGTATCCGGCAACGGTAATACAACCTGTACGAACGGGTCTTGAATCGTTACCTTGCCTGTAGAAGTCAAGTACACATCATCCCAAATACCGATATTACGACCACGGATCGTCGAGATCCAATCCCAACCGATCGAAGCGTGGAAGGTCGGGTTATCAGCGCCTAAGATACCACCGTTGAAATCCGTATTCTTCTCACATTTCTCCTTGATAGCTCCGATATGCTCATTCTTGATGATCTCCACCGCGACAACGTTCTTACCCGGTACGACCCTGTCTGTAACGTCAAATACACCCCGGATAAACGCTCCCTCGATACGGCCGATCTTGTTACCGTTTAAATATACATTCGCTTTCCAGTTGATACCATCGAAATTCAAGAACAAACGATCTTGCTTGAATCCTTCGGGTACCTCAAACTCATCCCTATACCAGAAATTAGAGTTGAAGAATGACTCGGATATCTGCATCAAGTTATCCGCGTAATTCGGATTCGGGATAGCTCCGATATTCTTATAACTGCTCAATACCGTTCCCGGTACGGTCGCCACGATCCAATTTTCCGGAGAGAAAGAAGGTTTCGATATTTCCTCACCAGAAGCGGTTACCTCGGAAGCTCGTTGTACTTTCCAGTTTCCACCCGATAAACGGATCTCGTCTTTTGTAGAAGCCGGAGCAGCAGCCGGTTGGGCAAGCAAGCCACCTTTACCCATCACCTCTATCTCGCTTAAGATATAGCGTCCGTCATTAGCCGGTTGCTCCATCCATACCCGTACGTAGCGGCCCTTTCCTTTTAGCTTGATCTCATCCAGATTAGCATCTCCACCCGGAAGATTCGCTATGTCAACCCATTGTTTCGCGTCGTCGGAAACTTGAATCTTACCCTTGATCGCTTTATTGATCCAATGTAATTTTACTTTGTCGAATTCGGATTGGCTACCCAAGTCTACATAGACCCACTCCTCTCCTGTCGTGGCACTCATCCAAGCGCTATTAAAGAATTTGGAAGGAAGCAAATCTATCAACTTATCTTGGTTATAGAAATTCATCTCGAAGAATGCCCAATAAGCGGCACCTTCCATTTTCAATCGCATCCGATAATAAGCATATTCACCCGGTTGATCGAATGTCAAAGTCTCATTCAACATACGGGTGGGCAACGTACCCGGATCCCAGCTATTCTTATTCGGGTCCGAATGGGCCTTATACTTGCTGGCCTTACCCGGCATACCTTTACCCTTTAAGGCAGCCAATTCCGTCCAAGTATTTCCATCATTCGATCCCTCGCAAACAATCTCATATCCATCCTTAATCTTATTCTCGTCATAAGCCACGCTGCCACGAAATTGTACCTTGTCGGCTTTCTCTTTCCAGTTATTCAGCGTGAACAGGAAATAGGCATCCTCGCCTGTAACCGCATTACGAGAATAAGGACCTTGATCGATCATCCACTCACGCTCACGACGAGCGATATCCCCATTTTGCGTGGAGAGATCGAGATACTGAGGCTGTTTATCGCTAATAACACCATCCGTCACCAGTTGAGCCGTTAGATTGTAATCATAACTGGAGGAGTTGTAAGCGCTACGCAAAAGAGCTATGTTACGATACGTGGAATAATCCGGACGTAATGAAGGAGAAAAATCCTCCCCCGGATCTCCCGGATACGAACCGATACCTCTGGTATAATAATCCGACCGATCGAAAGATTCCGCCGGAACACCGCTCTGCCCACATCCCCCTAGCAATGCTGAGACCGCTACCGCTCCACAAAGCGTCAAGAGTCGAGGCAATTTTTTCTTTTTACTGAATGTTCTCATACTACTTATTGTGTTTCTCTAAATTAGTTAGTTTAATAAGATACCGTCACGTCAAAACCCTCCTTCCGGGCCCGTTCCGCAATCGCATCTAATTCTTCTTTAGTAGCTTTTTTCAAAGCTTTAACCGGGGTCTCCCTGTCTATCGTATAAATCATGACTTGTTTCGGACGGATTTGTTTTAAGGCGGAAATCCAGCCCGCTATCTCCTCTTCTGTCATATTATTAACCGATTTCCCATTCACTTCCCCCTTCAAGAACATGGTCTGTATAATCAAGTTTCCGTTAAAACGACATAATTGTTTTAATAAAGACTCGAAATTAAACGCCGGAGAATTAGGTACATCTATCTGCCGAATCCGACTGTCTAATACAGAATCCAGTTTCAATATGTTATCCTCTATTTTATTCAAGGCTTGAAAGACTTCCTCTTTATGGAGCATCGTAGAGTTAGAAAGTACGGCGATTTTAGCGTCAGGGAAAAACCGATCCCGGATAGCGACCGTATCATCAATGATTCCACCGAATTCCGGGTGTATCGTAGGCTCTCCGTTTCCGGCAAACGTAATTACATCCGGAGCGATCCCTTCCGCTTTCATGGAACTTAGTTTTTGCTCTAAGGCTTCCCTCACTTCCGTACGAGTAGGCAGTTTACTATGGGTCCTATGATTCTCATTCAATCCACATTCGCAATAAATGCAATTAAAAGAGCATAATTTCCCGTCTGTAGGAAGTAAATTCATCCCTAAAGAGACACCTAGGCGCCGACTATGTATCGGGCCAAATACAATTTTATCAAAAAGAATTGTAGACATAGCGCTGTTTGTTTTTACCCACGCAAATCTACTCTAAAATTTCCAGCGAAGCAAAGCATAAAGATCTGTTTTATCAGAACCGCTTATCTCCTCCGTATCAGTACCTATCAAATCCCTGTCCCAATAATGGGTGTGAGCCAGTTTCGCGGATAAGGATAAACGTTTCCAAATATCCAGACGAAAGGTAAGGGCAAACCGCATCCCATCCCCATAAAAAGAGGGCATATTAAAGGCATACAATATATTCTTCTCATACGAACTGACCCGGCTATTGTAATCATCCGTATGAAACCACGCTAGATAACCATCCATTTGAAGAGGTAGGGTAGTGGGCTTCCAGCCTATACTTTGGGATATCATAATTCCTTTATTAAGTTTCTTTATAGGATCATCGAATAGAATACCATCTAAGGAAGTCTTAAAAATAAAAGGAGAAGAAAAGTTATAAACCTGTTGAAAACGAATACGATGTTGTTTATAAGAATTGATTCTCAATAAATTATCATTTTCAAAAGTTCCATTCTTTTCTTTTTGCCGGTATTTATAACGAAGATAAGCTGAATAGTTTCTACTAGGGGTATAATCTATCTGAGCCATATATTCCTGTCCTCCGGAAGGAGCGTCTATCCCGTATTTCAACCAAGGAAAACGGAATAAGTCCGCATAAACGGATAATTTCCAGCGGGCGATCGGGGTTAATTGCAATCCCATATAAACCCCTTGCTCGTTTTGAACCGTAGAGCCTTGCGAGAAAGCATTTCCAAACAAAGCTTGATAACGGCGGTCGTAATAACGGTATAATACCAAGAAAGATATATAAGAAGCGGGTGTTAACTGCAAGGCATTCAAGGTAGAAATAGCTCCGTTTTTCGAAAGGGCAGTTTCGCCATAAAACTTAATACGGTTACTTTTCAACATATAGTCAACACCGATGTTGAAATTGTTGGAACCTCTGAAATAGAACAAATTATAAGGTTTTGGATCGGGGTCCATCTTAAACTTACCGAATGAATAGGAGAGAGCCGTTAAACCTACATGAAAATGAGATGTAGCATAGCGGATATTTCCTCCATATACCTGCATCGTTATCATTTTCCTCTTTTCCCAATCCCGTTGTAAACGATGAAGTCCATCCGTTTTTAATGAGGTGAATGTCAAGCTATCTACGGCCGCATCCATTTTCCGGTACGAATAGAAAACACTTATATCCAAGTTTTTAATCGTGATCGTACTAGCCACCCCTCGGAAGAAATCCTGTTCATTGGTTGAGAAGTGCCTACGGAAGCCATTTGTCCTTCGCTCCGCTTGAGCGACTACTGCCGTACGACTAGGAGAAAAGTCATTGCTAATCACCAGACCTTGTCCGAAAGACATCTTGTAATCCCCTATAGCCAAGCTTTTTAACCAGTTGATATCTTTTAGGAATAGATGTGCGGAATAAAAGTCATATCCTTTATGATATGCGTTCCAAAAAGGTTCGCCCGCATCTTTCTCGGCTACGAAGCCTGCTTGTAAACGATCCTCGAAAGTATAGGAATAACGTAAGGAGTGATAGAAAGGTTCTCCTCTATATTTACGATTTGGATATAACGAAAGTATGCTGTCCGTTTGTTCACCATATCCCTTTTTCTGTTGAAAACATTGATCATACCTGATTTGTAATTCATTACGACCATATTTCAACAGGTTCTTAACCGTAAGCAACCGTTTTTCAACAAGATTATCACCTATATAAACAAATGGAAGGAGAAGAGATATCGTCTGAAAATCGATATCCTCTATATTCTTCAACTCATAGATGCTAACCATATTTCCGTATCGTTTCCGGTAGGAAAGTAGCTGCTCGATTTGGCGATCGGATAGAAAAGGTAATCGCTTCAGTTGTTCTTCCGTCACGGCATTCAAATCAAAAGGATGCTCAGTTAAATAAGATAAATCGGCATACAAACTTTCGATACGCTCCGTATCCTCGGTTTCCAAGGCTAGTTCCTCTACATACTCCATCCACTTATCAACAGAATATTCTATTTGAGAATTAGCGTAATAACTATTTATCAACAGGATTATCGACAAGATTATAAACAATCGTTTCATAGCTAAGTATCATTTAAAAAGAGAATGATAAACCAAGACCGGTACTCATCCCTAAAATCGGATGGTAAATAGAGGCTACATCTATCGTAAAGCAAGAAAAGTTATAACCAATTCCTAAAGAGGGCAGGAGAGGAGCGGTCTGTATTCCGGCACGAATAAAAAAAGAATCGAAAGCGGTGTATTCAAGACCAAAGTTTCCAACAACTAGGTTTTCATTTTCCGTTCCTACACTTCCTGTAATTAACAGACTGTTTATAATCTCCCATTGAAAACTTATTTGAATTAAATAATAATTAAAATCTTCTATTTCAATATCTTTATCTCCTATAGAAACAGAAGGAAAATTCATTATTAACATTCCTATTAACAACTTATCAATAGAAGAGAAAGTGATTCCAATATCTGTTGACAGTCTGGATCTTGTATTTTCCAATAGATCAGTTTGCAAGAAACTATAGTGAACTCCAAGCCCTAACGCCCATTGATCCCCCAAGCGTTTTCCTCCCAGCACACGAACCATCATCTCCCTGTACTTATCAAACCCGAAAACAGAGATATCAACACCTGCGGATAATAGTTGATTCGGATAATAAAAACTACCGGACATCGTACCCAGTTCTTTCAACATGTACCGATTAAAGTATTCTAAGTGAATAGATTTTTTCTCTTTATCGACAATAAGGGCCGGATTGAATAAAATAGATTGCGTCGCCACATTCCCTCCCATTCCCACGCTACGAACATCCGGTAAACGTAAGTTATCAACACCATGTACATACAATGAAAATACCCCCGCAAACAGGGATAGCAATAGATATTTCATAGTTAAGATTTTGTATGGTTTCTACTTATTCTTCAAGTTTTTCTTATTATCCTTATTTATCCTACGCTGTACCTTTTTAATATCCTCATTAGGAGAAAGTTGTTCAGGCTTAATCCCCCTTTGCAATAACATATCACGTACAGCAGTATTGTTATCAATATGTTCTTTTTCAATAGGAGATTGTCCATATAGATCCTTCGCTTGCACATTTACGTTTGTCATTTCAGTCGCTAGGTCTTTAGCTTTTATACTTATAGTCGGTAAAAAATCAGCGATAGGTCTATTCGTGGGGACGTTCATTCTCTTTTTCAACATCTGTGTACTTAAATTGAATAAAGCTTGATCTCCCTTAGAACGAATAATCGCGAATCCTTTATTATCAATACCTCTTTCGTATAAGATTCCGGATAATTGTTTTTCAGTCTGACTTAATTTTTCTCTGGCCTTTAAGCGTTCACAATCCAATAGGCGTTGTTCAATCACCTCGGCCTTACGGGTTTGTACCGCAAAATAAGTCTGAGCGAAAGCTACTTGTGGTTTACGACTATCACCATTTTGTGCGATTAAATAGCATGCGTAGCGTGTTAATAAGATGTCATCTATTTGTTTTTCAACACCATAACCTATTGAAACCATTTTCCCGACGTCGGGAAAATGGTTTTGTACATCTTCTCCCGCATTCCGGCACGCTTCTTTGGCTTTCACCACTACATTATTGATAAAGTTATCCCATTTGGCATATCCTAATAGGGGTTGCAACTCTCTGGCACTCCAGCATTCTATGCCTTCTACCTCACATGAAATGGATTCGAATTTTCCGAATAGGGCGGTAATTTCTTCTTTCTTCATAGTTAATATATTCTTAAGTTGTTGTCAATTGCGCAAATGTAATGTTTTATATTCATTTAGCAAGTTATTAACAGATAAATGATGCTGAGAGTCACGCAGTATTTATATTTTCGCGGTATATGATACGAAAAGGGATATATTGTGTTTTGGCTCTACTTGTTCTCTGTAGCTTTAAAGGGATGGCGCAGGCGGTAAAGACAAATATTGTTCCGGAAGGTTATCAGAAAGCTCAACTGTATGAAGGTGATACAATGGCTGTCGTCAACCTTCGGGAAGTTTTTATATATCCTCAAGTTAAGTTTAAGAATAAGCGTGAACAAGCCAAGTACAATAAGTTGGTACGAGACGTAAAGCGTACTTTGCCCTATGCCAAAATGGTGTATGATACGTTGATAGAGACCTACGAATACATGGAAACCTTACCGAATGACAAGGCCCGCCAAGCCCACTTGAAACGGATGGAGAAAGAGTTGTTCGCCCAATATAAACCGGAACTAAAAAAATTATCCTTCTCGCAAGGCAAGCTACTTATCAAACTGATCGATAGGGAATGTAATCAATCCAGTTACAATTTACTGAAAGCCTATCTGGGAAGTTTCCGTGCGGGCTTTTGGAATTTCTTCGCAGGCATGTTCGGAGCCAGTCTGAAATCGGAATACGACCCGAAAGGTAAAGATGCCATGACCGAACGGGTCGTCGTATTGGTTGAGAATGGTTTAATCTGATAGTTGCTTGAAGAAATCCCAGATCACGATACCGGTAGTAACCGATACGTTCAAGGAATGCTTTGTACCGTATTGAGGTATTTCAATACATATATCACAGTTATCAACCACATTTTGTTGAACGCCTTTTACTTCGTTACCCATGACGATAGCGTATTTCTTTGTCTTGTCTAACTGCAAGTTATCTAACATGACACTACCTTCCGCTTGCTCTACGGCACATACCGTATATCCCTCTTGGCGCAGTTTATCAACAGCCTCCGGGGTATCCTTGAAATATTCCCAATCTACGGTTTCTTCCGCTCCTAAGGCGGTCTTATGGATCTCCGCGTTCGGAGGGCAAGCCGTAATACCACAAAGATAAATAGCCTCTACCCGGAAAGCATCGGAGGTACGAAACACGGAACCTACGTTGTTAAGACTTCTAATATGGTCTAAGACAACGATTAAAGGTATCTTCTTACTTTCCTTAAAAGCCTCGGGAGTCAGGCGGTTCAATTCGGTTACTTTTAATTTTCGCATAACAAATATCTTTGACCGCGAAAGTAGCGAATATCCGTGGATATGCCGTTGAAAAGCTATTAATAAGTAGTGGACATAAAATGAAAAATATTTCTTGCTTTATTCAAATACTTGTCCATACACCCCCCTTTCTTAAATTAGCAAATGAATAAGCCACTTATTTATTACGCGCTATCAACAGCCCTTATACACTATTGACAGCCTTGCTGGAGGATCTATTTTTTCACAATCAAGGTTATCAACAATAAACAACTAAATATTCATAAAGTCTATAACTATAAGAATTACAATCTATAGATAGACATCCATGCTGTTGGTATCCTTTTGATAAACCGTTCACAGACTTTAATAAGTCAATAACCAAAGATTGTAACAAAAATGTATTAACCATTTCAACAGCCTATCATATTCATCATATTTATTTTTAAAATTAAAGATTAATAAGAATATAATATAATGATTGTGGATAACTCTTGATGGTTCACGACAGCTCATCCATCGATGGCAAAGATAAGAATCTTTCTTGTTATTTCTATAAATGCAGAAAGTTTATACCTTTGTGCTTTGTGAACAATAGGTTGATAAACTAGATAAGATGAAGATTATCAGTAATACTTTCTGTGGATAATATTGTTTATATATAGTGAAAAGCCTATTGGAAGCAGTAGAAACAGGAATCATTAATATATAAGGCTATGTTGACAAACCAATCAATCGGGTACATGGATGCGCCCGTTCCTAAGGATTTAGACCTTAAGGAAGCGATCGACAAGTTACGTAAAGAGAAGAATGCGATTATTTTGGCGCATTACTATCAAACAGGCGATATACAAGATATAGCGGACTATGTGGGAGACAGTCTGGCCTTGGCACAATGGGCGGCTAAGACGAAGGCGGATATCATCGTGCTTTGTGGGGTTCACTTTATGGGAGAGACGGCGAAGATCCTCTGTCCGGATAAGAAAGTGCTGGTACCGGACTTGAATGCCGGTTGTTCCTTGGCGGATAGTTGTCCGGCTCCGGAGTTCGCCGAGTTCGTCAAGCAACATCCCGGTCATACGGTAATCTCTTACGTGAATACGACCGCCGCCGTGAAAGCGGTCACGGATGTGGTGGTTACTTCCACGAACGCCCGCCAGATCGTGGAGAGCTTCCCGGAAGGTACACCGATGATTTTCGGTCCGGATCGTAACTTAGGTAATTATATCAATAGCATCACGGGACGTAATATGTTGCTTTGGGATGGCGCTTGCCACGTGCATGAGCAATTCTCATTGGAGAAGATCTTATCTTTGAAGAAACAGTACCCGAATGCGGAAGTGATCACCCATCCGGAATGCAAGCAGCCGGTTATACAGGTCTCAGACTTCGTAGGATCGACCGCGGCTTTGCTGAAGCATACCATTAAGTCCGACGCGAAACAATTCATTGTAGCGACGGAAAGTGGCGTTATTCACGAGATGCGCAAGCAGAGTCCGGATAAGGAATTCATCCCGGCTCCTCCGAACGACAGTACTTGCGCTTGCAACGAATGTAATTTCATGCGCTTGAACACGATGGAGAAGCTATATAATTGCTTGAAGTTCGAGATGCCGGAGATATTCGTGGACGAGGAGGTACAGAAGAAGGCCATCAAACCGATCAAGAAGATGTTGGAGATCTCTGAGAAGCTGGGGCTCTGATCCGGACAAATACGGGATAGGTCTCAACCGATAGGCCGGACTTGAGTGATATAAAAGCTAAGCCCGGTCTATTATATGTAAATAATCAAAATTATCTACAATATCTACAACTATCCTTATAATCATTTGAATTTAAAATATTTATCCTATTGTTGTAGATAGGAAAACATCTACAATAGTAAGTCTTTATCTACCATCATTTCCCGCTTTTAGTAAGTGTCTTTGCCATGCCGTCAAAGGAATTTTCTACACTCTACGTATATAATCAGTCCGTTTTTCTTCCTTTCTTTATATAGATAAAATATTAATATATAAGTATTTGTGGTTTTTTATGGTATAAAACAAAAGTTTTACACATAGAAAACATTTGTTTTCATAGAAGAAAACTAAAGTTTTGTACTGAAAAAACTTCTGTTTTCCCATATAGAAACTTTTGTTTCCCTAGGAAGAAACCATTTGCTTCGCTACTCGAACTCGGACGATCCCGGGAAAGAATATATCAAGAATGATCGCTATTAATTACCGTAACATTCTGAATTTAGTTACTTTTGCGTAGAAATCTAATTGTAATTCTCAATATCATGAAAAAGATAGGACTAATGTTGGCCTTATTATGGGTGATTTGTGCGCTCTCGTGGGCTTCTTCTCCGGATGCCCGTATTAAGGGGCAGTTAATAGATGCCTCTACGAATCAAGTGATTAATTATGCGGATATCTTTCTGTTTACGATGGGAAGTGAAAAACCTTTGCAACAGACTTTTCCGGACGATCAAGGACGTTTCTCGTTTACTAAGGTGGCTCCGGGTAATTATGTGGTCATGGTCCGTCTGATGGGATATGATGTGTTTACAAAGAATGATATCATCTTGGATGCCTCGTCTCCGGTGGATTTAGGTAAGTTGATGATGAGTCCCTTAGAGGTAGGTATCGCCGAAGTGGAGGTAGTCGCCGAGAAACGCCAATTGGTTTATAAGCTGGATAAGAAAGTGGTCGAGGCCTCTTCCAATATGATGGGAGGAGGCGGTTCCGCCGTGGATATATTAGAGAATACGCCTTCCATACGGGTAGATGCGGAAGGCGATGTTACTTTTCGTGGAAGCAGCGGCTTTTTGGTTTACATAGATGGTAAACCGAGTGTCTTCTCGGGTACACAGGCTTTGGAGCAAGTCCCGGCCGGGCATATAGAGAATATAGAGATTATCACGACACCCTCCGCCAAGCATGATACGGAAGGCGACGTGGGTATCATTAATATTATCACGAAGAAGCATTCCCAGCGGGGATTGAGCGGGATGGTGAATCTCTCGGGAAGTACGTGGCTTTCCCGCCATGTCGATTTCTTGTTGGCACAGCAACATCAGCGTTCCCGTTGGTACATCGGCGGACAGTGGACAGACCGGTTGCGCAAGAGTGATTTCGACCAAGAGAAGATGACGGTGGTGGGCGATCAGACCACTACCTCGCATTCCGTCGGGCCTCGTACGGGAAACAGCTATCATTATACGATGAAAGGCGGTTGGAGCCTGAATCTTCCCAAGACAACCATCGCGTTGGATCTGGAGGGCGGCTATGGCGGAAATAAGCGTAAGGGAGAAATGAACTATAAGGAAACCCGTTCGGTAGCGGGCGGCTCTCCGGTGACGGAAGATTATCGAAGCATAGATGATTATGATAATGATGAGAATATAGGTTTGGGAAGTCTGGCGGTACAGCATAAGTTCAACGATAAGGGACACGAGCTTTCCGGTAGTGCTTATTACAAATATGGCGGCCATGCCTTGGAATATTTCTTTAACGACTTGATGTCCTTGGAAGGGCAACGCCAACAGGGGCACCGTGCTTATGAGGCCGAGCACCGGGAAACGATGCGTATCAATCTGGATTACGCCTTGCCTTTCGGAAAAGGAGGTAAGCTAGAGGCGGGTTACCAATATTATTCTTATCTGGAAGACGGCGATTACAATATGGAATGGTGGGACCCCAAGGGACAAACGTTCTTTTGGCGTGACGATATCTACAACACGTTTTATTTTCAAGAAGGGGTGAATTCTATCTATACGATTCTTTCCCATACGTGGAAGAATTTAGAGGCGCAAGCCGGCGTTCGGGGAGAGCATACGCATACGGTCTTGCGAAGTTCCGTGGAGGGAGCGGATCGTACGAAGAATCGTTTTGAGTTTTTCCCATCGGTGCATTTGGGCTATACGTTCCCGAATGAACATCGTTTGTTGGCTTCCTATTCCCGTCGTACCACACGTCCGCAGCTTTTCTATATGGAGCCTTATATCACGTATCGCGACTTTTATACGGCCGAGATCGGTAATCCGGATATACGTCCGGAGTACATCAACTCCTTTGAATTGAACTACCGGAAGAGTTTCGGGGAAAACACGGTATCCGCCACCGCCTTTCATCGGTATCGGAAGGATAAGATCGAGCGGTTGCGTGTTCCCTATTCAGCTGGTGTAACCTTGGATTCGATGGCGAATGTAGGACATGATTACTCGACGGGTATCGAGCTAAGCGTCAGCCTGCATCCGGTGCGCTGGTGGAATACCACGGTCAATGGAAACGTTTATCACTATAAGGTGAAGAACGAACAGGCCGCCGGTGGAAATACGACCTCTAGCACCAATTACGATATCCTATGGAATAACCTGTTTAATCTGGGGAAATACACACGTATCCAATTGGATGGTAGTTTTGTAGGCCCTTCCGTAACGACGCAGGGCCGTACGGACGCTTATTGGTACGCGAACGTAGCCGTCCGTCAGCAACTATGTAACCGAAAACTAACCGCCACCTTAGCTTTCCGGGATATTTTCCGTTCCGCCAAATATATCAGCGATATCCAAACGGCAGATTTACGCTCCCTGACACGTATCAAACCCAAATATCCACAAATCACGTTGACGTTGAGTTGGACATTTAATAGTTTCAAGGCTAAATCCACCCAAGCGAAAGAAGATCGCTCGGAGATGTTCGAGGGTATAAAGCATTAGTATTATATCTTCGCGGTTATTATGCTATTTAATTCGATTGAATATTTGATTTATTTGCCAATCGTATTTTTACTGTATTGGCTTGTCTTCGGAAAGCGACTGCGACTACAGAATTTATTTGTAGTCGTAGTTAGTTATCTTTTTTACGGGTGGTGGGATTACCGGTTCTTGGTATTGATAGCCCTTACCTCTTTCTGTAGTTGGCTGAGTGGGATAGGAATAGAGGAAGTACGTACGAGGGCAGGGAAGATACCTCGCTGGTTCGATAAAGGTATCGTGGCTGCGAATGTCATATTTAACTTACTGATACTCTCTTTCTTCAAGTATTACGACTTTTTTGTGGATAGTTTGATAGATGCTTTCTCTTATATAGGGATTTCATTGCACATTTCTACGCTTTCTCTCTTATTACCGGTCGGGATTAGTTTTTATACATTCCAAGCCTTAAGTTATACGATTGACGTGTATAGAGGTAAATTACCGGTAACAAGAGATATCGTTTCCTTTTTCGCATTTGTTAGTTTTTTCCCTCAGTTGGTGGCCGGTCCTATCGAACGGGCTACTAACCTGTTGATACAATTTGAGAGACCTCGCAGCTTCGAGTATAACGACGCTGTAGATGGGATACGACAAATGATGTGGGGGTTTTTCAATAAAATCCTGATAGCCGATAATTGTGCCTTGGTCGTAGATGACATATTCGGGAACTATGGAAATTACCCGGCTAGTACTTTGCTATTGGGAGCCGTTTTGTTCTCATTCCAGATTTATGGAGATTTTTCCGGATATTCAGATATCGCTATAGGTACAGCCAAGTTGTTTGGGATACAGTTGAGGCAAAATTTCCGGTATCCCTATTTTTCTTTAGATATAGCCGAGTTTTGGAGACGTTGGCATATCTCGTTGAATACTTGGTTCGTAGATTATGTATATATTCCCTTGGGAGGTAGCCATAATGGTTTCTTTAGACATATTCGGAATATCTTGATCATATTTTTCTTGAGCGGTCTTTGGCATGGAGCGAACTGGACATTTGTGGCTTGGGGTGTTTATCATGGTTTGCTATGTATAGCATTGTTGATACTAAAGAAATATGTAAAGATAAGGTTGATACCATCAAACGTTGTGTCTATGTTGGTTACATTTGGCTTCGTGGTGATCGGATGGATTCTATTTAGGGCTGAGAATATATCAATGGCATTCGATTATATATATGATCTGTTCTCCTCTTCTTTATTCCGTGTGCCTAAGGTAAGTGGGGCCAATAATGTTTCTGCTTTATTATCGCTTATTTTTATTGCTTGTATGCTGGTGGTCGAATGGATGAACCGGGAACGACCGTTTGGATTTGATATTAAGAAAATACGAAGTATATATATACGATATACTTTATATGCGATCCTCTTATTTTGTATATATTTCTTCGGAAATAACGCTTCTAGCTTTATTTATTTTCAATTCTAGCAAGTATGAAACCAACGCATAAACAAATAAAGAGTATGATAAGATTCCTGTTGTTTCTGGGGATCTTGTTGTTTTTGTTCAATCAGATCACTCCCTATCTCTATCGATTATTGCCTAACGACTACGTACGAACACGACTTATATGGAGTACGTTAAATAATCCGGAAGAGCGTCCGGATCTTGTCATTTTAGGTAATAGCCGCGGTATGAGTGGTGTGAACGGATACAAGTTAGAAGCAGAGTTACGAGGAAATCCCTGTGTATATAATCTTACCTCTACCGGTCAGAGATTGAGTGAGAGTGCCTTGTATTATTCCTATTTACCATCTTCTGTTCAAGTAGTTGTACAGTGTGTGGATTTAGATCAATTACGTGGCCCGATCGAATTGGATGATCCCAACCGGGTAGCTCTACATATGTATGGATATAAAATGGATGGTTTTACCTGTGAATTACTTCCTGCTTTAGAAAAAACTTTAAGTGAACCGAATTTATACTATAATTATGTGGCTCGAAATTGTTTATTCTCCGGCTTGACTACTTATCTGCGTAATAAGTTGGATGATGATGTTATCCCCGGAATTATAACCTCTGATTTACGTTATCCAAACTCTACGATGTCTGATAGAAATGAATCTGTCTATAAACGGAAAGTAGAAGAACAGAATGAAGAAAATAAATTCGAGGCATATCAAATCACTCCTGAATGGAAAAGGTTAATAGAGCGTTCTTCCGTTTATTTTAGGGATAGGGGTATTATTTATTGTCTGGTTGTCATGCCGTATAACCCGGATATAACAGCTTTTACAGTAGCGGAGAAACAACGAGCTTTGCGAATGTTTACTCAAATGTTTGATTCTATCCTTATCGTCGACTGTATGGATCTATTGGATACGTCGGATTTTTATGACGCTATCCATCCGAACCGGAAAGGAGCGGAGAAGATAACAGATCAGATCATCCGGTCATTGCGTTCTTCTAGGCTTTCTTTTTAGGATGATATAAACAAGGTTTCTCTATGTATTTCCAGGATAACATACCCAATCCGGTGCTAAGGATAGTGGTAAGAGCCAATGTCAATATAAAGCTATATTGATCAAGTCCGTAATGAATGAATATCTGGATGATCGGGAAATGAATCAAGAAGATACCATACGAGAAATTTCCCATCCGATTGAATACATGTAACCACTTGAATCCATAAGCTACCGTGATAATGATAGAGGCTAGAGCGATAGGCTCGAAAATACTCAGCAACAGATACTCTCTACCCAATAAAAGAAATAGGCTGACAGGGAACAAATATCTCATATATTTTCGAAAAATAGGGAAATAGGCAAGTATGATAATACCAGAACAAAAGTACATCATTTGTCCGGGGAATTGTCTTTTCATGAATTCATAAATAGGGTTGTGTGTCATATCATCTAAATAATTACACGTTGTCGAGTAGATGAAAGATAAGATATAAATAAGAAGTAGGCATACTAATTTGTTATATCTTTTCAGTAACCAATAGATAATGGGTATGGTGATATATAGCATGAATTCAACCTTGATAGTCCATAAAGACCCATTCATCGCTTGTAAAGGATTGGTATCGAATACGCCGGGTAAATCCGGCGATAAAAAGTTAAATGTAAGTAAATTACAGATAAGATAGGTGTATAAGCTAGAAGAGGTGAGGTATTCCCTGCAGGATAAGGAAGTAAGGAATAATCCGATTAAGGCACATAATAAAATAGTCAAGCTGTAGGCGGGCATAATACGTTGAATACGTTTACGGAAAAAAATCCGGGTATTAGGCGTACGTAAGAAGCTAAACATAACAAGAAATCCACTAATAATAAAGAAACCTTTCACTCGAAATCCTCCGCTAACAAACCAAAAAGGATCAGTATCTGTCAGTGTGCTGAAATGGTTGAACATGACAGAATACGCAAGAAAGAAGCGAATAAAATCAAAATTATTCGCTTCTTTTACTTGATTTATTAATCTGGAGTTGAGTAAAACTTTCTCTGACTGATTCATTGTTCTATTTGACTACAATGATTTTTGTTACAACGCTCTCTGAGGCTTCCTCTGTGGAAGCTAGTACAAGATATACGCCTGTCGCTACACGTGATCCGCTTGCGTTCCGGCAATTCCAGATAGCTTGCCCCCCCAAGGATTTAGTTTGATAAATAATATTTCCGTTTAAATCCGTGATTTTTACATTCGAATTATCCATTAATCCTACAATCGTTACTTTATCCATATGTTCGGGACGTACCGGATTAGGATATGCGTAGATCTCCGAGTAATCAGATTTACCCTCCGAAGCTTCTCCTTGATAGGAATTTAGTCCTTTATCGGTACCGATAAAAACCTCACCGGTCTTATCGTTTATCTCTATATCGTATATGTTATCGGAAAGGAGCGGGCTATTGGTCGTATTAAATTGATAAACGATTGTCTCATTATCATTATCTAGAACATAGACGCCATTTCCTTTGGTTCCAATCCATTTTCGATTACCTGCGTCTACTTTTAGGGTCGTGACAACAACGTTATCTAAGAAATAAGCGAGATTACCAGTTTCCTCATTGGTATATTTTACCCTTGTACAACGTGTAGCGGCTTTATCCTCAGCGGAAGAGATCCTAGGTTTAGTGAAATATACGGCCCCCCGATTCGTACCAACCCAGATATATCCATCCTTATCCTCGGCTACGCATGTATAATTACTAGGAGTCAATTCTTTTCCGTCGGTATCAATAAGTGTAGTAAACTCATACGAGGAAACTTCATCTAAAGACTCGCTATTCGGTATCATTACAAGTTTAGGTGTGTTACGAGGCACATAAATCCATTTGTCGTTCGTGGAGGTTATAAGTATATCGTTTATTGTATAAACTCCTCTAAGTTGCTCGATATCCAAACGATGCCATGCTCCTGCTTTGTCAAGAACAAGTACCGCATGGTTAACTTCTGAGCTTGTCATCCACAAATTTCCATTTTTATCAAAGGCCAGTCCATCTATATAACAATAACCGGACCCATAACCTCCCGCGGTTTCTTTAAAGGCATTCTTTTCATTGTATGACTGGACGGGAGTTCCATTCTTATATTGGATAACGCCATCACCCATGGAAGAGGCGTATACGATCTCATCATTAGAATCGTCGGTCGTTACGGCTATACTTGTATAGTCTCGTGGATTTCTTGGTAAATTGAGTTTCTTTTGGGCTTCTTTAGGATCGATAAAAGACCATTTATCATAATCGTATGTAAGAATATAACCTCCTTTGTCGAAGCGCTTACCATTTAGGAGGTCTTTACCTCCTATGATCATATATACTTTATCATTTTTACAAACAATATCGAATGCGCTATTGCTGTAAGGTCCGTCTAAAATGATAGGTTCATTAAGAGCCTCAAAACTATTTGAGCCTTTCCGTTGGATGGAACGTAGCCCTTTGCTTCCTTCCGCTATCCAATATTTGTCTGTTTGATAGGTACTGATGTCATTGATACTTAAGTTTATTTGGTCAAACTTTTGTGTATCGGATACGATGAAAACCCTTGAGTTATCTATACATGCTAATTTTTCGCCTATTACTTTCATGTATTTTAGGGTTGAGCTATTTATTATTCGGGAAAGCTCTCCATTGTTTTCATAGAAGATACCTTGCTGACTGACCAAGTAGAACAAGGTATTCTTGAATGAAGCGATAGCTGAGATCGTATGACTATCGGAAAGGTTTGATAATCCATAGGGCTTCCAGTTTGCCTTATCCAGTAGGTTCTCTTTTAATGAGGCGTATATAATCCCCGAAGATACTTCTGCTTTATTGGTTGTAGAGGCATATATATTGCCATTCTGTATGGCACACGATGTTATATTTAAGGAAAGCTTGTAGGTATCCTTTATTTCCTTTTTGGCCATATTGACCACGACGATACCAAATGCTGTCGATAAATAGGCATATTCATCATGTACCAATACTGAATTGATTTGTTTGTCTCTTATGGACGTACTGGTCGACAGATAAGGTAGATTTGTCGCCACTCCTCCCTCAAGTATATCTATATTTGAATTATCATAGATAATAAGGAGTGATTTTGTTTGTTTATTATAGCGGATCAAAGAAATCGTATTATCATTTAATCCGTTTCCTTTATAATATTGCTTAATACTATTATCATCTTTTCCATACGTATAAAGAGATCCTTCCGCTACCACAAATACTTGGTCGTTCGATTCCTCTACGCTGTTTGTGTTATTGTAAGAAAGATACGTTTTCCATCCGGTTGTATTAAAATTAGCGGCTAATACAGTGAATGAAAAAAATGAAAATAGAATGATAGTAAGTATATGTCTCATATTAACAATTGTAATCAGATAAAAATGATGTTAACTTCATGACGGCTTTCGCACGATGGCTGATCTGGTTTTTTGTATCGTTACCCATCTCGGCGAAAGTTTGTGTATAGGTATCAGGCATGAATATAGGATCGTATCCAAATCCGCTATCTCCGCGTTTTTCGGTAGTGATAGAGCCATTCACGATACCGTCGAAGGTATATTCTTTTCCGTCAAGGACTAGAGCTATGACCGTGCGGAAACGTGCTTTTCTGTTTTCTTTATGATTCATTTCGGACAACAGCTTGTTCATATTAGCTTCCGAGTCGTGCCCTGTTCCTGCGTAACGAGCCGAATAGACTCCCGGAGCATTATTCAATACCTCGACTTCTAATCCCGTGTCGTCAGCGAAACAATCATATCCGAATTTCTCCTTGATATAGCGGGCTTTTAGCAAAGCATTTCCCTCTAAGGTATCTGCCGTCTCGGGGATATCGTCATGGCAATCTATATCGGATAAACTTATGATTTCCGCGTATCCGGCGGTTATCTTGCGGACCTCGTCCAGTTTGTGTTGATTATTTGTCGCGAATACAAGTTTCATATTTCGTAATCTATTAAATAAGAAAGCATTTCTATACGGTAGATATATAACGTATGGAAATGCTTTAAATTGTTTGTATATTCTTTTTTAAGTCTTTATCTGATCGAACCCCTCACCATATACCCCTCGGACAATGCTTTGGGAGATGAACGCTTGGTGGTCTATCCGTTTCACGATCCGGAAGATGGAGACGGATTCGGATTTCTTGGCGAGTAGTACGACTACCTTGACGGGTTTGCGGGAATAACCGCCCTCGCCGTCCAGTATCGTACAGCCACGGCCTAAGTCATGGATGATGCGATCCGCTATCTCGTCGTACTTCTGGGAGAAGATGAGGAATTGTACGGATTGGCGGTTACCGTTCAATACCATGTCGAGAACGTAATTGCTTATGACCATCTCCACGAAACCGAAAACGATCTTGTCCACGTTATGGAACAGGAAGAAAGAGGAACTGATGATGAAGAAATCGCAAAACAGAAGGATACGTCCGATCGATATATTCTTATATTTATTGATTACCGCACCGATAATATCCGTACCTCCGGTACTACCGTTCGCCGAGAATACCAATCCTAGTCCGGCACCACACATAAACGCTCCGATTATGATAGCCATAAACGGCTGGTCGTGCAGTATAGGTTGTCCTTTCAGCAGCCACTCGAAGAGAGAGAGAGAAGCCGAGAGTGAGAAAACTCCGAAAATAGTTTTTATCAAGAATTTTAGACCAAGGATCTTTAAGGCTACCACCAACAAGGCTACGTTGATGACAAAATAAGATACGGATACCGGGATCAATCCATTGGAGGCAAAGAAGATCAACGCGCAGATACCACTTACCCCACCTGTCACGATCTCGTTGGAAAGGATAAAGGCGTTGAATCCGAATCCGTATAATAAAGTTCCGAACAGGATCATTAGATAATCCTGTACGGAAAAATAGATTTTTGTGAGTTTTAAGTTCATCCCACTACGATATTAACGATTTTGCCGGGAACGACAATAACCTTCTTAACGGCCTTGCCTTCCATCCACTTCGCTGAGTTCTCATGGCTCAAGGCCGCCTTCTCAGCGTCTTCACGGGAGATATCTGCCGGAAGTTCGAGGTTGAAACGGGCTTTACCATTGAATGAGATGACGTAGGTAACTGATTTTTCTACCAGATACTCTTCGTTATGTTCCGGCCACTGGGCATCGCAGATGGTCGTATCATGTCCTAATTGATGCCATAGCTCTTCCGTGATGTGGGGAGCGAACGGAGCCAATAAGGTGATCAGTGGCTCCAAGATGGCGCGCTTGCTGCATTTTAAGCTCGTTAACTCGTTCACGCAAATCATGAAGGCGCTAATGGACGTGTTGTATGAGAAATGCTCGATGTCGAACGTTACTTTCTTGATCAGCTTATGCAAGGATTTCAATTCGTCGGCCGTAGGCTCGGCATCGGTAACTTGTAGGGTATCCGTATTGCCGAAGAACAAGCCCCAAAGCTTCTTTAAGAAACGGTGTACGCCGTCGATACCGTTCGTATCCCAAGGCTTGGATTGCTCCAGCGGGCCTAGGAACATCTCGTACAAACGTAGGGTATCGGCACCATATTTCTCAACGATCATATCCGGGTTCACTACGTTGAACATGGATTTGGACATCTTCTCGACTGCCCATCCGCAGATATATTTACCATCTTCCAATACGAACTCCGCGTCGTTGTATTCCGGACGCCAGTTCTTGAAAGCCTCTATATCCAACAGATCGTTAGATACGATATTTACGTCTACATGGATAGGGGTGACCTCGTATTGGTCTTTCAAGTTCAAGGAAACGAATTTATTGGTTCCGTTGATGCGGTACACGAAGTTCGAGCGTCCTTGGATCATACCTTGGTTGATCAATTTCTTGAACGGCTCTTCCTCGCAAACGATACCCAAGTCGAACAAGAACTTATTCCAGAAACGGCTGTAAATCAAGTGGCCGGTAGCGTGTTCCGTACCACCGATATATAAATCCACGTTTCTCCAATATTCATCCACGTCTTTAGCTACCAAGGCTTTATCATTACGCGGGTCCATATAGCGCAAATAATAAGCGGAAGAACCGGCGAAGCCCGGCATCGTACAAAGCTCCAGCGGGAAGATCGTCTGGTTATCGATCTTCGATACCTCGGTGACTTTTTGGTTTACCGTGTCCCAAGCCCATTTAACGGCGTGTCCTAATGGAGGCTCGCCCGTCTCGGTAGGCAAGAATTTATCTACTTCCGGCAGCAACAAGGGCAGACATTCTTCCGGCAACATTTGAGGCATACCATCGGCGTCGTAATATACCGGGAACGGTTCGCCCCAATAACGCTGGCGGCTGAAAATAGCGTCGCGCAAGCGGTAGTTTATCTTCACACGTCCCAAATCGTGATCTTTTACGTATTTCTTGGTAGCGGCTATCGCTTCCTTGATCGTCAGTCCGTTCAAGGAAAGATCGCAATAAGGAGTAACGCCGGCTCTCGGAGAATTGCATACGATACCTTCCTTGGCATCGAAACTTTCCTCGCTTACGTCGCAACCTTCCACCAAGGGGCGGATTTCCAGTCCGAAATGCTTCGCGAAAGCGTAGTCGCGGCTATCGTGCGCCGGAACCGCCATAATTGCTCCCGTACCGTAGCCGGCCAATACATAGTCGCTGATCCAGATGGGAACTGCCTCGCCCGTAAACGGGTTAATAGCGTAGGAACCACTGAATACACCGGTTACCTGACGGTCGGCGATGCGCTCGCGCTCGGTACGTTTCTTGGTACGATCTAGGTAAGCGTCTACTTCCGCTTTTTGGTCTGCCGTAGTTAATTGTTGAACCAATTCGCTTTCCGGAGCTAATACCATGAAGGTAACACCAAACATCGTATCGGCACGGGTCGTAAAGATCGTGAATTCCCTGTCGCTGTCTTTTACCTTGAAGCGAACCTCGGCACCTTCGCTGCGTCCGATCCAGTTCTTTTGGGTCTCTTTCAAGGAATCCGTCCAGTCGATCGTATCCAATCCGTCCAACAGGCGTTGCGCGTAAGCGGATACACGTAAGCACCATTGGCGCATGATCTTTTGTTCCACCGGATAGCCTCCACGCTCGGAAACACCGTTCACGACCTCATCGTTCGCTAATACGGTACCCAAGGCGGCACACCAGTTTACCATGGTCTCTCCACGATAAGCGATCCGGTAGTTGAGTAATATCTCTTGTTTTTCTTTATCGCTCTTGGCTTTCCATTCCTCGGCGGTGAAACTAAGTTCCTCTCCGCAAGCTACGTTCAGACCTTCCGTACCACTGGTCTCGAAAGCCTGTATCAACTCGCTGATCGGGCGGGCTTGCTTCTCGTCGTTGCAGTAGTAGCTGTTGAACATCCGGATGAAGGCCCATTGCGTCCATTTGTAATATTCGGGATCACAGGTACGGATCTCACGGCTCCAATCGTAGCAGAAACCGATCTTTTCCAATTGCTCCCGATAACGGGCTATATTATTCTTTGTCGTGATCTCCGGATGTTGGCCGGTCTGGATGGCGTATTGCTCCGCGGGCAATCCGTAAGCGTCGTAACCCATCGGGTGCAATACGTTAAAACCTTGCAAACGTTTGAAACGCGAATAAATATCAGAAGCTATATAACCGAGCGGGTGGCCAACGTGCAATCCCGCACCGGAAGGATAGGGGAACATGTCCAATACATAGTATTTAGGCTTATTCGTGTCCTTTTCGACTTTATAAACCTTTTCGGCAATCCAGTAGTCGTGCCACTTCTTCTCAATCTCTCTGAAATTGTACTCCATGATCGTTTATCGTTTTTGTATCGTTTTCTATTTAAGGCCACAAAGTTAGTGAATTTATTTATTTTATATGAGTTATTTACATGAACTGTTTATTTCACGTAACCAATCCGGGGGCGAGATTGATTCTCGGTTCTTTTCGCTTGTAACTCAGCGAGTGACAGATTGATTAGCTCAAGTTGCGTACGGGTATCTTCGTTGATGTCGTTGTAATCGGCAAATGCTTCTTCGATATACGCTTTGAGTTCCTTTACTTCTTGTTGGAGTTCAAGCAAAGGGGAGGAAGAACTTATTATTTGTCGTATACCGACGAAAGCACGCATGATAGAGATATTGACTTTAATGGCTGTATCGGATCTGAGTACAGAAGAAAGCATTGCTATACCTTGCTCCGTGAAAGCGAATGGAGCATATTGGTTACCTCCTTTCTTTGAGATGCCAATTTGGCATACCATATTGTTTTTCAAGTTGTTAAATTCTTGAATTGTTAATGTGAACATAAAATCATCAGGAAAGCGTTCTATGTTTCGTCTGACCGCACGTTTCAATTGGGCGGTTTCCGTTCCATACATTTCCGCCAGATCAAAATCCAGCATGACTTTTTGCCCTCTGATCTCATAAATCTTGTTTTGTATCGCTTGTAATTCCATAGTATAAGAACTTATTAGTTTACTTTATTTGATATAACCAATTTTAGGCTTTTTAGCATTGTTCTTTTTCTTTGTAGCCAGTTCGGAAAGAGCTATGTAAATATTATCCAAAGACTTTTGGGTGTCTTCACTGAGATCATTGATAGCGCAAAGGGTTTCCTCATTAGCCATTTCAAGAGATTTGATACGTTCTTGTAGTTCTTTAATTTCGATGGAACTAGTGATAGTTTGTAAGGTATAATTCCGGATAGCGACAAAGGCTCTCATAATGTTTCTGTTGATTTCTATGGCAGTTTTAGAATTTAGCACACTACTAAGCATAGCCACCCCTAATTCCGTGAAAGCAAAAGGCTTATATTTGAAATTACTACCTCTTCCTTTGTTCAAGATACCAAATTGGCATCTTGAAAGTTCCTCCTTGGTTAACTCAAACATGAAATCATCTCCTTCAAAGCGTTCTATATTACGTCTGACCGCACGTTTCAATTGGGCAGTTTCCGTTCCATACATTTCCGCCAGATCAAAATCCAGCATGACTTTTTGCCCTCTGATCTCATAAATCTTGTTTTGTATCGCTTGTAATTCCATAGTATAAGAACTTATTAGTTTACTTTATTTGATATAACCAATTTTAGGCCTTTTAGCATTGTTCTTTTTCTTTGTAGCCAGTTCGGAAAGAGCTATGTAAATATCATCCAAAGACTTTTGGGTGTCTTCACTGAGATCATTGATAGCGCAAAGGGTTTCCTCATTAGCCATTTCAAGAGATTTGATACGTTCTTGTAGCTCTTTAATTTCGATGGAACTAGTGGTAGCTTGTAAGGTATAATTCCGGATAGCGACAAAGGCTCTCATAATGTTTCTGTTGATTTCGATCGCAATGTCTGAGTTCAGCACACTACTTAGCATTGCGACTCCTAGTTCCGTGAAAGCGAATGGCATATATTTAAAGTTATTACCTCTACCTTTATTCAAGGTCACAAATTGTGATCTTGAAAGTTCCTCCTTGGTCAATTCAAACATAAAATCATTTCCCTCGAATCGTTTAGGATTACGCCTGACTGCCTGTTTAAGTACCCTTGTCTCTATTCCATACATTTCCGCCAGATCAAAATCCAGCATGACTTTTTGCCCTCTGATCTCGTGAATCTTGTTTTGTATCGTTTGTAATTCCATAGTAAAGATTTTAGTTTAATATTATGTTCGCAAAGGTTTGTAAAATAATTGAGATAAGCAATAAGCTAGTTGGATATTAATGATTGGTTGCATTTGTAAGTTGTACAATGAGTTATTGCTGATCCGGCTTATTGTCTATTTTTTATGTGTTCTTATTTTCCTTATAAGATTTCCGGGAAAAACACGTACGTGATTTATGAAAAACACGTACGACTTTTCGGAAAAACATGTACGTGTTTTCCGGAAAACATGATGATGTTTTTATATCACTGATATTCATGTATATATAACTTGATACCTTTGCATGGACTTATTGTGTGTTTTTTCTTCTTGTATTTGTTATTTTGTTGTTCTATCGTTTGTTTATGAATTAAAAATATTTAATTTTGCTTATCTATAATAAAGGATGAAGTCATTTATATATATACTATTAACTTCCTTGACTTTCCTTGTGGTAGGATGCCAAAATGAATCTGAGGAAATCCGTTTGATCAATCAGGCGGAACGCCTGTTTGATGCCTATCCGGATAGCGTAATCACTACATTGGATTCCATTCCGCTCCCGGAAGAGATGAGTCCCCGTCTGATAGCCCGTTGGTGTATGTTGTACGCACGTGCCGCCGATAAAATAGAGGACGAAATGCCTTATACGAACCAGCTTGAGATCGCCTTGAAATACTATCAAAAGAAAAAGATGCGGGAAGAGGAGGCTGAGATCGGCCTTTATCTGGGGCGTTCGTATGTGGAGGATAAGGAGTACGAGAAGGCAATGAGGGCTTACTCCGATGCGCTGGAGGTAGCGTTGGCGATTAAGAACTATAATCGTGCCGGGTATATTTGTAGTTATATGGGGGATTTGTATGAACTGGATGATCGTTATGTGTTAGCTGCAAAAAAATATAAGGAGAGCGGACGGTATTTTCGATTGGCCGGTAATATGAAAAGCTATGTGCGTTCGTTTGTGAATGAGGGAAGGAGTTATATGGATGTTGATTCTAATTATTTAGCTTTAACTATATTGAAGCGAGCAGAAGTGATAATAGATTCCTTGAGAGTAGATGAGGTTAGAAATTATGTATACAATGGTCTAGGTAATATATTTAATGTTTTGGAAAAATATGATTTAGCTGAAAAATATTTATTGAAGAGCATAAAAGAGGATTCGAGTGATACTGCTTCGGATTATTTGACCTTATCAGATCTTGAGCAAAAGCGTGGAAATTTAGAACAAGCGGAAAATTATCTTCAAAAGGCTAATAGTGTATCCATAGATAATGATTTTGTACCGGCTACTATTGCTTATCATTATTATAAAATAAATAAAGAAAGAGATGATTATAAAAGAGCTTTGTCTTTTTATGAAGAATATGTAGCAGCAGAGGATTCCCTTATGAATATAAGTAAATCTGTCGATATATATGATACAGAACAAAAATATGAACATTTGAAATTGCATAATGAAAATATAAGATTACTATTAAAGGGGCAAAGGAATTATACTTTTATATTGATATTGTTATTTTTATGTGCTTTACTCATTATTGTCTATTTAGCTACGATAAGAAGAAAGAATCGTTCACTTTTAAAACAACAAGAAAAAATTAATACTTTGAATCAAAGCATATATCAATTATATGCAGAACTTCGGAGAAAGAGTGATGAACTAATCCAATTGCAAAATACTCAGTATTCTTCGGTGAAAATGCAAGTGGAATATGAAAATGTACAGAAAGAGGTAGATAGCTTGAGATCTCGATTATTCGAATTAAGAGAATCTAAAATTCTCAATAGTAATTTAGCTAAAAAAATAAAGAAAATATCTCAAACTGTGCAGCCTAATCATTCTGAAGCACCCGTTTCCGAAAAAATGTGGATTGATATTGAAGTTTTGATGATGGAAGTTTACCCTAGTGTTATAAAGGTACTGAAGGATGCAGGCTTGTCACCATCGGAGATGCATCTTTGTTTCCTTACATTATTTAAACTTGATTCAACAGCTATATCTATCCTTTTAAATATTATTCCTACTTCCGTCGATCGTACACGTTTGCGAGTACGAAAGAAATTAAATTGGGAAGGTAAACAAGGATTGTATGAATCTCTTGTTAATATTTAGTATGTAATAAACCTTCATTTAAGGGGCTCTACGATTGTTTGTCTATGTATTTGTTTTTATAGTATTTGATTGTCAAGTGTTTACGTTTTTTTCTTTGTCTATGTGGATTACATAATTTAACCCCTTTAGATCATATATAATCTCTAGATTTGCAACCGAAACATAACAAAAAAAGAGAGATTATGAAAAATGTAAAATGGCTACTAACAGTGTTGTTTATTTTTTCAATTTGTATTCCATCTTTTGCAGGTCATGTGCCTTTACATGGTCATCTTAAGAAAAAACAGCGATCTGTAAATTTGGATGTACCTATAAAAGCAGACATAGATGAAACTTCAAAAGTTTTGTCTTTGGAGTTTTTAGAATATATAGGAGAGGTACGAGTATCTGTTGTGGATGCGAATGGAAATATCGTTTATGAGGAGATAGTGGATACACAAGATGTTTCTTCTAGTATTATCTCATTAGATGAATGTACTTCTGGATCTTATGGACTTTATATATCAGATTCAGAAAACTACGCAGAAGGTTTTTTTAATTTATAAATAATTCAAATTTTAGAAGTATGGACAAAAAGACAGTGCTTTTAGCATCTGCATGTACTTTATTGATGATATCATGTAGTAATGATGCGGAATTGATTAATGTTGCTGAAACGACAGGATTACAAACAAAGGCTTTTGTTGGTTAAGCAGATTTCCAAATTGTAGATTATGCGGGAGATAAATGTATTCAGTTCAAGAATGATTCCGTCTTTAATGCGATGCTTTGGGAGATGAATGATATGTCAGAAGAAGAGAGAAATAATATTTTCTCGGGGGCAGGTTTCGTAAGTCAATGGCAACTTATGCAAGAAGCAGATCAAGAACAGGAGCTTATTGTAGACAATTATGAGAAAGATCTTAGCCAACCTTGGCCTGCTCATCAAATCAAAGAATTCAAACAAAAATATGATGATGTTTTCATGTTTGAACCTTATGATTCTACAGATTTTATTGCGCATTATAAATTAAAAGGTTCTACATATAGTTCTTTTGTGAATAGAAGGGGGGTGTTTTTGATAGGAGATAGTGTAGCACATGCTCCTGTATATAAGGCTTTAGAGGAATATTTCGGATCAGGGATATCATTGTATGGTAATAATGAAGCTACAAATGAAAAGAATGATATAAACCTAGCTGAAAGTAAATATCAAATACCAGGTGGTGATTATGTAAAGGTTCGAGCTATTCCAAGATTTATAGAGTTACAAACTATTGAAAATAAAAATTATTTGTCATTGGGCTTTGATTATCTTAGTCAAAAAAAGAAAGTTTTATGGAAAAAACACCGTACAATGATTATACTACGTCTTACAGCTTCAGGGTCAGGAAGTGGTTTTGAAGTATATAATGTTTCAATTAAAAATTATCAGAATAAAAATGGGGTAACAATTCTTTTACATACAGATGTATATAATAAACTTTTAGCTAAGGATCAAGGAGGTATGTTAGGGCATGTTGGTGAAAATCCAAGAAACTCAGTTACAATCGTAACTCCTCCTCGATTTGAGTTTTCTGGACGAATGGAAATTTGGTCAGATGAAATGCCTGAAAGTAATAAAGGGACTGCAAAAATAAGTTTAAAAGAAGACTGGTGATAATTTATGAAAAAAATTTTATTTTTACTGTTATTGGTTTCTACTTCTACTTTCGCCCAAATTGAGCATGGCTTATTAGTAGGTGCCGGTGTTGGATTTCCTTTACAAGATAGTTGGAAACGAACTACTTGGGGTGATGAATCAAATTGGTCTTATCGGCACGATTATAAGTTAAATAGTATGATCGGTTATCGCTTTCGATTCCTTCCGGAACAGAAATTCTTTTATGATTTGGATATTACGATGGGATTTCAGAAGATGGAAACGACGAAGTATTTTCCTTATTATGAAAGTATAGAGGATGGTATATATGTTTCTAAGAAAGCTGATGTTTTCGATGAGTTTGTGATGCCTATCTCCGTAGCCGCTAGTTGGAATTGGCGTTTTACCAAGAAATTCCATTTAGGTGTCGGTATCGCTCCTACGCTTTATGTACAGCCACAAGCCGTGTTTGACCTGTCCGTGATGGCGAAGGTGGGATATCGTTTAAGCAAGCATTGTGAGTTCGGCCTTTCTTATCAGTATGGCTGTTTCAATACCTTGAAGCATTTCAATAACGGACCGGCTAATGGCCGTCGTGGACATCTTTCGGATTTGATGCTCTCTGTATATGTTCCTTTTGTTTTGAAATGATAGAATAATAAAGTATAGAAACACATAATGTTTTATTTGGAACCAAAACAAAGATGAATAACTGCCTATAAGAAAAGAGTACGTGAAAAGAGCCATGTGTAGAGAGATAATTCTATGCATGGCTTTTGCTTGTATAATGTATATAGATTCTCAAGAATTATTGAGGCATTTTTTGTTTGCGATATTGTCTCTCTCGTGATTAAGAACTATCTTTGACAAACTATCCAATAGTGGATGCCGAATCAAAATCAATTGACTATGAAAACAAAAAAATTGAAATTCTTCGTAAATTTGTGGTTCTTTAAGCATATCTTATAGTAAGGATCGAATATGAAAATGAGTGAAAAGGAGGTTGATACATCAAATGAACTACGGGTCTTGTCCCTGTTCTCTGGATGTGGGGGCATGGATTTAGGATTCGAGGGGGATTTTATATGTCATCGTAAGTCTATATCTCCTCAAAGTACCTGGGTTCAAGAGGTTATCGATGAACACTGGGTTCGTTTACAGAAGAATCGTTTTCGAACGGTCTTTGCGAATGATATATTGAAAGAGGCACAAACCGCTTGGCTTCAATATATGGATCGATTCGGATATGATAAAAACGTTTATAATACAAAGAGTATCGTAGACTTGGTGAAAGAGCATCGAGCGGGGAAAAAAGTTTTCCCTAAAAATATAGATGTCGTCACGGGAGGTTTTCCTTGCCAGGATTTCAGTGTCTCTGGTAAACGTCTGGGATTTGAGTCGAATAAGGATCATACCGGGAAATTGCGTGAGGACGATGAGGCCTCGGAAGAGACGAGGGGTAAACTTTACTATTGGATGAAGCAGGTGATCGATATTACGAGACCCAAGATATTTATCGCGGAGAACGTGAAGGGACTGGTGAATCTGGGAGACGTGAAAAGTATTATTCAGAGAGACTTCGCCCATGCGGCTGGGGATGGATATATTGTTTTAGATCCTCAAGTTTTACATGCGGGCAATTATGGGGTTCCGGAGTCTAGAGAGCGTGTGATTTTTATCGGGATACGTAAGTCCGCGTTAAAGGTTAAGGCTTTAAGAGCGCTTCAAGAGGAGAAGATACCCAAAGCTTACGATCCTTATCCGAGTCCGACACATGCTTGCACCGTGGAAGATAAGAAACTATTGCCACCGGTGGTTTGTCGGGATGTATTTGTAGGATTGGAGGAACCGGATAGGACAGAAGATCCATCCCAGCGGTATTATTCACAGGCGAAATATATGGGAGCTCATTGTCAAGGTCAAAAGGAGATCGCGCTGGATAATATTGGCCCGACGATTCGTTCCGAGCATCATGGAAATATAGAATACCGTCGTTTATCCCGGGAGCATGGGGGCGTTATTACGGAAGAATTAGACGCCGGTTTACAAGAACGTCGCTTAACTCCTCGAGAATGTGCTTTGATACAGACGTTTCCGCCGGATTATACGTTTGTCTCCCATAAAAAGAACAGTACACGTTTTGAGTTAAGTGCCTCAGGCGCTTATAAGGTGATCGGTAACGCGGTTCCTCCAGTATTAGCGTATCATATAGCGAATCGCATACAGACTTTATGGCCGTTGTATTTTAAAAAGAGATAATATGGAAGAGGAGAATATTATTACTGTGCGTAATAGAAATCTTCAAAAAGCGGATGAGGCTTTTGCGGATTTTATGTTTATGCTGGAATCATACTTGAATGAAAAAGCAGCTGCTATTCCGGGTACGTATTGCGATTGTAAGAGTAAGGAACTGGAAAATGTAGTAGTGAACGTGATGAAAGAACTTTGCGGTAGAACTCCTTTCCGTGTGGAGGAGATACGCTTGGTTTCCGCCCAATATTTTCCAGATATTATCGCGGAGAAATATTATGGGGTTGAGGTAAAATCTACAAAAGAGAACCATTGGACATCTACGGGAAGTAGCATCGTGGAGTCTACACGTGATAAGAATGTAGAAAATATCTATATGCTCTTCGGCAAACTGGGAGGTAAGACGGCGGAGTTTAAGTGCCGTCCTTATGAGGATTGTCTCTCCGATATAGCTGTTACCCATTCTCCCCGTTATTTGATTAATATGGAATTAACGAAAGAGCAGACTATTTTTAGTAAGATGGGAGTTGCTTATGATCAATTAAGGAATGCTCCGGATTCTATAGAGATCGTTCGAAAATATTATAGGGAAAAAGCCATTAAAGCCAAAAAGAAAGCTATGCCTTGGTGGTTGGGCACTTCCGCTGAGGAAAGTTTGGAGGAGCATACGGATATGAATATAAGCCTGTGGGTGGATAATGGAGAATATGCGGATCCGGAAAGGAATAAGAGACTAAAAGCGGAGATATTTATTTTATTCCCGGAAGTAGTGAGTGGGAATTATGAGAATGCTGCCTTATGGTTATGTACGCGCCGGTCTGTTGTTAATTTTCATATGCGGGACACTTTTTCCGCAGGGGGCCAACAATTGAAACTGAATGATGAACTTCTGCCTTTTCCTTTACCGCATGTGGTTGGTGAGTTGTTAGAATCTGCGACTTTAATAAAGAACTATCTTCTTAATAGTGATGATTTAGACTTAGATATATCGGAATTCCGTCCAGAACTTATGTTGCCTAACCGATATGAGGTCTGGCTTAATGATATTTGGAAACGTATTCATCAACTAAAACCTTATAAAAGGAAAGAGACTATCGAAGAATTGGGCGGTATTTCATTGGCCGAATGGATCGATAGGAAATATACTTTGTCTGTAAAATAAAATATATCTTCTTCTCGATCGTCTCCCTAAGATCATAGATCGTATCAAGAAGCATACCTATCCCGGAAAAATACGCTGTTTTATATCTCCACAAACGGCTTAACGACTTGTATATGGAATTAGTAGGGGATTGAGACGGTTGATTTAGAACTAATAGCGAATCAGAAGGGTTATACAAATACGTAACATTAAAGTTTAAAGCTATGAAGTTTTTTATTGACACGGCGAATCTGGACCAGATCCGGGAAGCGAATGAATTGGGAGTATTGGATGGCGTGACGACTAATCCGTCCTTAATGGCGAAAGAGGGAATCCGGGGGGTGGAAAATCAACGGAAACACTATTTGGAAATTTGCGAGATCGTGGGCGGGGATGTAAGCGCCGAGGTAATCGCTACCGACTTAGAGGGCATGATAAAAGAAGGGGAGGAGTTGGCAGCTTTACATCCTAATATAGTCGTTAAAGTACCTTGTATCGAAGCGGGGATTAAAGCGATAAAATATTTCACCAGAAAAGGCATCCGTACGAATTGTACGCTGGTTTTCTCTGTCGGTCAGGCGTTATTGGCGGCTAAGGCCGGGGCTACGTATGTATCGCCCTTTGTCGGGCGTTTGGATGATATTGCCAGCGACGGGATAGAGCTGGTACGTAAGATCGTGGAAATGTATGATTATTATGATTATGATACCCAAGTTTTAGCGGCTTCTATCCGTAGCACCCAGCATATCATCCAATGCGTGGAGGCCGGGGCGGATGTGGCTACTTGTCCTTTGTCCGCCATTAAAGGCTTATTGAAACACCCGTTAACGGATAGTGGGCTAGCTACTTTTCTAGCGGATTATAAGAAAGTAAACGGATAGAAAAAAAATAGTACCTTTGTGCGGATTAATTCGTAAACGCATTTAAAAGATTACTATCGTGGCAAAAGTTGTGGAAACCCCTTTGATGAAGCAGTATTTCGATATAAAAGCGAAACATCCGGACGCTATCCTTTTATTCCGGGTTGGAGACTTTTACGAGATGTATGGCGAGGACGCCGTGATTGGCGCGGAAATACTGGGTATCGTACAGACCAAACGTGCGAATGGCGTAGGGCAGCATGTTGAGATGGCGGGATTTCCACATCATGCCTTGGATTCTTATCTGCCGAAGTTGGTGCGGGCCGGAAAGCGTGTGGCTATTTGCGACCAGCTGGAAGACCCTAAGTTGACGAAGAAACTGGTGAAGCGGGGTATTACGGAATTGGTGACTCCCGGTGTTTCCATCAATGATAATATACTGAATCATAAAGAGAATAATTTCTTGGCCTCTATCCATTTCGCCAAGGAGGTATGTGGTATTTCTTTCTTGGATATCTCTACCGGCGAGTTCATGACAGCGGAGGGTTCCATCGATTATATCGACAAATTACTCAATAATTTTTCCCCGAAGGAAGTGTTGATCGAACGGGGAAACAAGAAGCGTTTCGAGGAGGCTTTCGGTCCTCGTTTCTTTATCTTTGAGCTGGATGACTGGATCTTTACGACCTCGGCCGCCGAGGATCGCCTGTTGAAGCATTTCGAGACGAAGAACTTGAAGGGTTTTGGCGTACAACACTTGAAATTAGGTATTATCGCTTCCGGGGCGATTCTGTATTATCTGGACCAGACCCAGCATACGCATATTTCCCATATCACCGCTTTATCCCGTATCGAGGAGGATCGATACGTCCGCTTGGATAAGTTTACGGTACGCAGCTTGGAACTGGTGGGTACGATGAACGATGAGGGAACAAGCTTGTTGGACGTGATCGATAAGACGATCTCGCCGATGGGCTCTCGTATGCTTCGCCGGTGGATACTATTCCCGCTAAAGGATGTAAAACCGATCCAAGAACGCCAAGAGGTCGTGGATTATTTCTTCCGTGAACCGGAGACAAAGGAGTTGCTGGATACGCAGTTGGAGCAGATCGGCGATTTGGAACGTATTATCTCCAAGGTGGCTGTCGGCCGTGTATCTCCTCGTGAGGTGGTTCAGCTAAAGGTCGCGCTTCGTGCGATCGAGCCGATCAAGGAGGCATGTATGGCGAGCGGGGAACCCAGCTTATGCCGGATCGGGGAGCAATTAAACGCTTGCGCCTTGATCCGCGACCGGATTGAGAAAGAGATTAATAACGATCCCCCTTCGTTGGTCAATAAGGGAGGAATTATAGCGAAGGGTGTCAACGAGGAATTGGATGACTTGCGTGCCATCGCTTATTCCGGCAAGGATTATTTGTTGAAGGTACAGCAGCGCGAGATCGAATTGACGGGTATCCCAAGCTTGAAGATCGCTTTCAACAACGTCTTCGGCTATTATATAGAGGTACGTAATACCCATAAGGATAAAGTCCCGGCGAATTGGATCCGTAAACAGACCTTGGTGAACGCCGAGCGCTATATTACCGAGGAGTTGAAGGAATACGAGGAGAAGATATTAGGGGCGGAAGAAAAGATCCTTGCTCTGGAGACCCGCCTTTTCAATGAGCTGGTATTGGCCTTGACGGAGTATATTCCGCCTATCCAGATGAACGCGAACTTGATCGGGCGTATCGATTGCCTTTTATCTTTCGCCAAGGCCGCGGAGGCGAATAAGTATATCCGTCCGGTCGTGAGTGATTCCGACAAGATCGACATAAAGGGAGGTCGCCACCCGGTAATCGAGAAACAACTGCCCTTGGGAGAACCTTATATCGCCAATGATGTCTATCTGGATGACGAGAAACAACAGATCATCATTATCACGGGTCCGAATATGGCCGGTAAGTCTGCCTTATTGCGTCAGACAGCCTTGATTACGCTCATGGCGCAAATCGGTTGCTTTGTTCCGGCCGAGAGCGCCCATATCGGTATCGTGGATAAGATATTTACCCGTGTAGGCGCCTCGGATAATATCTCGGTGGGTGAGTCTACTTTTATGGTCGAGATGAATGAGGCTTCCGATATATTAAATAATATGACTTCCCGGAGCTTGGTGCTTTTCGACGAGTTAGGGCGGGGTACCAGTACCTACGATGGCATATCAATCGCTTGGGCGATCGTGGAATATATTCATGAGCACCCGAATGCGAAGGCGAAAACGCTGTTCGCTACCCATTACCACGAGCTGAACGAGATGGAGCGTGCCTTTAAGCGGATCAAGAACTATAACGTATCGGTCAAGGAAGTAGGGAATAAGGTGATATTTTTGCGTAAGTTGATACCGGGAGGAAGCGAGCATAGCTTTGGTATCCACGTGGCGAAAATGGCCGGTATGCCTAAAAGCATCGTGAAGCGTTCGAATGAGATCTTGAAGCAGTTGGAGTCCGAGAATCGTCAGGAGGGTATTACGGGTAAGCCTGTAAAAGCGATCGCCTCTGCCGCCGAGGGGTATCAGCTGAGTTTCTTCCAGTTGGATGATCCGGTGTTGAGCCAAGTACGGGATGAGATCAAGAACTTGGACGTGAATAATCTTACCCCCTTGGAAGCCTTGAACAAACTGAGTGAGATTAAGCGGATTATTACGGGGAAATAATCCGCTTGATCGTATTACCGATGATTGGTAATCGTTTACTTTTTAGGTCTCACCAACACTACCACCCGGTTGTCATCCTCTTCCAATGTCGCGGCCACCTCTTTTAGTTTGCCTTTCAGCTTTCCCCTTTTATAGTCCTGGCAAAGTTCGGAAGCATTGATGGTAGAGCACAATTCGCCTTTTGAATTGATGGGAGGAAATGTCACCATATAGATTTCTTTCTTATAAGAATAATCATCGTTGTATGTGATATAGTTGAAAAATTTCTTTTCTTGCGTATCGTATGCGAAGTACTTTCTCGGGAAACCTTCTCCGGTGTTAAAATCATATATATTCGTTACGCTTTCCATGAAATAATAACGATCGGAAATCAATCTTAAGACGACGAAAACGCCCGGATCCATGGTGTGGATAGGGGGTGTTCGTGCGATAAGCGGGCGCAAACTGTAATCAGGCATTAAGGTGTATACCGTATCTGAAGAGGCCTCAAATAGAATCCAATTACCCTTAAAAGGAATTATACTGTTATACGGACCTGGTCCAGCTGCTCTTGTTTCTCCTTTATCATAAAGTCTTTCAACGATATGGAATAATTGCTTCTCTTTATATGGAACCGTGATTTCTTTCGTTATACTTCCATCTTGCTTCGACACAAGCAAGAACGGTACCTCAAAATTAAACTTATCATAGCAAATCAAGTTGTCCTTGTCATAATCAAGCATTTCCACGTAAAACGAACTTTTCTCGCTTCTTTGATTCAGACTTCGTTTGAAATTTCCTTCCAAATCATAGACCCTTATCTTTTTCGCATGAAAATCATTTACGAAAATCTCTTCGTTTTCTTCATCTAACGAAACCGATCTCATAGACACGTATTCTTCTCCACCTTGTCCCTTGCGATTTATTTTGCGAATAGCTTTTCCGTTCCGGCCATATACGAAAATATTGCCATCATCGTAAAAGTTTGTCACGATTATGTATTTCTCGCCAACCGCCTGCACGCATGCCCGATTGATAAACTCATCGTTTGTTTCCAGCGGAATATACTCCATATCCATGAAGTCTTGAAGGACCAACTCTTTTTTGGTTGAATAACTATCGTTTACATCCACGGTTATAAGACCATCGGTCGATGAATGGTCGCCTCCACATCCAGCCATTACAAACAGGATGATTATCCCTGTAAAAATGAATCTTTTCATACGCGTATGATTTTTGTTTAACTTATGGTGGTGAAGATACTATAAAAAGCCGATGGTTTTCACGAAATTATCCTATTATTTGTTGATCTCACTGGTAATTTCCTGCACATCTTGGAGCGTAAAACGCCCTAACAATTGCATGACGCTGAAGCTCCCGTCGTCCATGTCGGCTATCATGATCAACTCCTGTATCAGTTCTCCTTGTTGCTTGACGTAGAAATTGGCTTTGGTCTTTCCATCTTTTACTCGCATGAGTTCTTCATGATCCTTTCCGATCAAGGCTTTGAACTCACCTCGCATTCGTTCCCTTAAATCCGCTTTTTGGGTGGTGAGTATTTGCAGGGATTCTATTTTCCCTTTCAGGTTGGCAAGGTTGAGTCCGGCGGTTTCCATGACCGGCATCATCTGAAACATCTTTTTGGAGATATATACGGAAGTAACATCGTCCATATCCGCATATTTGTCGAAAAGCTTGTTCTGGGCAAAACAGATATTCACGCAGCAGAGAAGCAGTATTGTATATAGTTGTTTGAGTCTCATTGTATTAATCATTTAAATGTTTATTTACGATCTTGTTTATTTTTGTGATCTCTTGACTGGCTTCATTGACCTGCCCGAGACCTTTGTTTAAATTCCTAGACATGAACGCCAAGGCATTTTGGGCTACGACAGCTGCCTCTTCAGGATCGGTAAAGGTATCGGCCATAACGGGAGCCGGACGATTTGTCTCCGTGAAGATGAGGAATAGGGCGCCAAGAATAGCGGCGGCGATTCCGCTTATCCAATAGAAGGAACGTCTTCGTGAGACTCGGGGAGATATCTCTTCTTGGGCTAGGAAGTCGATTTGTCGTTCCAGCCTTTCGGAAAGTCCCTCCGGTAAGGCTAAATCCTCTTGGAGTGCCTTGTTTATTAGTTCATCTATCTTTTTATCATCCATGACAACTTGCTTTTTCTAGTTTCTCCCGGATCAATTTGCGTGCCCGGGAAAGTAATGTTCTTATATTAGAGGAGCTAAGCCCTGTAATCTGTTCAATGTCCTCATAGGAACAATCCTCAATACCACGCAGGCGGATTACCTGCCTCTGGTTCTCGGGGAGCTGTTCTATCAGTTCTTGTATACGCCGGATATCCTCTTTTTCTTCCAATTCCTTTTCCGGCGAGGAGTCGGTCGTTAATAGAACGGTCTCCAATGCCTCTTCGTTGTCTCTTCGGCTTGCTTTGGGCGAGCGCAGGAAATCCAGACAAAGATTTTTGACCAATGTTATGGAAAATGCTTCCGGATTCTGGATATCTCCCAGCTCATCCCTTTTATTCCATAATTTGCAATAGGCATCTTGAAGTATGTCTTCCGCATCCGCTTTATTGTCTAATAAGGCATAAGCGATCCGATAGAGTTTAGGATGAAAGGGTAGGAACCGTTGTTTAAAAACATCAACGTCCATCAGTATCGCCCTTAATAATTTCCAGTTTTGTGCTCATTGATTACCCGGTCTAGATCGGACGGGCTGATCTTTCCTTTGATACGGATTAACGCATTGTCGCTTCCTGTCGTGAATATGACCAGTTCACGGATCATATCCTCTTTTATTTTGACAAGAACTTTCGTGCGACTGTCCCTTTCATTTGCCGTGACCATCGTCTCATAATCAGGATCTCTCAGGTTCCGTATGGCGGTAGACAGTCGGTCTTTCACCTCTTGGGCACAATTATCAAATTCAAGGATCTCTATACCGTTTACTCCCATTGTCTCGGTGAACAGGCTGGCTAGCTTCATCGTTATGTTTCCGATATTTACGGAAGTAACATCGCTTTCACCCCGGAAAGCATTGAATAATTGATCCATCTTCTGCTGCCCGTATCCTACTTGGCTGATAAGGAGGATGGCCAGTAACACTAGTAATCTTTTCATTGTAATTGACTTTTTCGTTAATACTATGTTTTTGGATCGCCCTTCGTCCGTGCGCCTTAGAGTGGGGGCTTTCACAAAGAAGACGGGATAAGGGATTTGTTTGTTACAAAAATAGGCAAAAAAGATTAGAGTCCGGGCGTATTTATTCTCGATAGGCTTTACGGTAAGAATGAAAAGTTCCATAGATTAGTACTCTTATTTTATATACTGATTATTTTTTCTTCAGTTTAGGTGTCCATATATAGGCGACGGAATCGTGTAACCTGATATCTTTACCATCGAAATATAACTTATAGGAATATTTATATCCTTTATTCCAGCAGGTGCCTTCCGGAATGATGTATTTGTAAGTTCTTCCATTGATAGTAAAGATCGCCTCAACTTCTTTTTCCCGGATAGGAGAGTAGGTAGGGACTATACGGATATTTTGCTCCTCCGCTTTCGCGTGTCGTAAAGTTACGGATGGATCTATTGTAAGTAAAGTGGCTTTATATGCCCCGGGAGTTCCTTTGATATTTCCGGTTACGATATCCATTGTCCCGGTATATTGCAAGGTATTACCTCCCGCACGGTTACCGATCTGTATGGAGGTTAGCTTGAATAGCCCGTTGATGTCCGAATCTTGATATATTTCGAATGAGAGAAGTGATAATGCATAATTCATGGAGAGTTTCGCGAGCGGAGATTTACGGTTGACCTCTTTTTGGCCTTGCGAGAGCCTCCCATATTCATAAGAGGGGGGTTCCGCCGCGATTGGGGATATTTTGATCGGTATGGAGGTAGGATCTAACGGTATTTGTACTTTATAAGGTGAGTAAGCGTAGATCATGACTGGTCGATTAGATCTAAGGAATACCTGCGGTGTTTGTTTCCATTTTAAAGAACCTTTTGATGAGCCTACAGCCTTTGATTTTACGTTTTTATAAAGAGATGCGCCTTTATATAAACTGTCTTGATTACCATAGGTTATAAATAATCCTATTTCGGACCCTTCGGGCAGAATTTCGGTGAATACTGAAGAACCTGCCGTATAGGACCGGGTGGTCATTTCAAGAACTGACTTTCGTGCGGTTGATTTCTCTTTGGACATCCACTGCTGATTTTCATGACATCCGGTAAAGATGATTAACAAGATCGTAATTAATAATAATTTGTTCATTTTGTCTAATGTTTTAATGGAACCTTTCAAACAATAAACATTTGAGCCAATATAGTTTATTATTCTATTACTATTAATTATTATTCCTGTTATAAAATGATATTTTTATATATTATATAGTAACGATTGTTTTATCCTCTTAATACGCAAAGTAATCTGCTTTATTGTATACTATAATAATCAATATATCCAAGAGATATAAAGTTATTATTAAACGGGTCTCGTCCTTGTAATAGTCAAATAGAAGAGTGTTTTTGGCGATAAGTTGAGAGGGAATGATAACCCTTGAATGTAAAAGGGTATTTGGACGAGACCCGTTGTTTCTCTTATTGAGAGAATATATAGAGTCGGCTGAATGAAAAACACATCGTACGGGTAGTGACCCCGATGGTCTAATTCGCCGGAATGATAGAGCCAATTGTTATTTTCAGTGTAGTTGCCGGTGGCAAACGGATCAAAGCTTGCCACGGCATTACACCTTAATAACCACAACATAAAAAACTTACATGATATTGCCGATCAATCCTTCGTCGTTACCCGGTAACCAGTCTGTGATAGAGACGTCTCGCAATTGTAACGACCTTCCGTTAAAGCTTAGCTTATATAAATATTTTTTCCCTTTTTCCCATTGGGTGTTAGCGGGTATGTCAAATTTGTAGGTTTCTCCGTTGATCGTGAATAAGGTCTCCACGTCTCCGGTTCCGATCGTGCCGGAAGGTGGAATTACCATGAGCCGCATAGGATCACAATATTTCTCGTTGATGAGGGTAACCGGATTCGTCAAGGATAATACCGTGGATGCGGACGTGCTACGGGCGGTAGAACCGATGATATCGCCCGTCGTGATATCGAGGGTTCCTTCGCTGACTAAAGTTGTTCCACCGGGCTTATTTCCTACTTGAACGGAACTTATAATAAAGGCACCTGTCTTGCCTTTGCTTAGGTTCAGCTGGAAAGATATAAGCGATAGGGCATGATTCATGCTGAGTAATACAAGTGGCGAGGTACTGTTGACCGCTTTTTGTCCGATCGCATGGGTTCCATACATATAATCATCGGTCTCCAATGCGTTCGGGGCCAGTTTAACAGGTATCTGCCGGGCGTTAAAATTTATATCTTCTTGATATGGATAATATGCGTATATCGTAGCTTCATTAGAGTCAAGGATCACTTCCGGACTCTGTTGCCACCGGATTTTTCCATTCACTCTATAAGCTTTTACGCTTACGTTTTTATAAGTGGATATGCCATTGTATAAATCGTCGACTGTACCGGACGTGATTTGTAGTCCGAGCATAGAGCCTTCTTTAAATTCTTGTATAAAATTGGTGGATTTTGTAGTTAGGATACGAGTCGTTATTTGGAGTGGTTTTTCATTCCAGCCGATATTCTCAAGACCTCCGAAGTCTTTGTCGTTGGAGCAACCCCAAAAGCTTAAAATCATACTGGTAAAGAGTACTAAATTTCTCATTATTTTACTTATTTTTGTGTGAAACTTCTGGATGCAAATATCGGGTGGTTAAGGGGAAAGGGAGGTGCATACGGTCTAAAACGTCGGTGAAATCGTATAAAATTAGATCGTTCAAATTGTCTAAGGCGTTCATATTGTTAACTGAGGGGTCAAAAAGAACATTCGGGGGGGCGTATTGTTTAATAGATAGGAGGTAGTGTTATTATGTTGGATAAAATTCAGTTTCTACTAAGCTTACAGATATTAGGCTTTTGTGTTTTTGGTGGTATTACCCTGCTACTACGGGCCCGTGAGAATAGGGCAAAACAGATTTTGGGGTGGAGTATGTTATTATGGGCGTTTTTAGCGGCGGTACGAGTATCGGTTAACCTGTATTTAGAGGATTCAAAAGAGATATTTCATCCGGATGTGCTGATTATGGGATGTATTGTGGTAGCTACATTAGCTTGTTACGTGATAGAAGTGTTACGACCTTGCTATATGACCGTTCGCCGTTTCTTTATTTTTACCAGTCCGATATGGGTATTGGGTATTTCTTTTTTGATTTACCGGCTATCCGGTGGAAATATTCATCGTTATAACTCTTTTGGCGAGGTATTCGATACCTTGAATCTGGATGTGGTTATAAGGCTTTTGATTTTATTTTTCACGCTTCTGTATATGATCGTTCCTATTTATCTGATCTTGCGCTATAGTGAGGGATTTAAGGTGTATTTAAGGGAAAATGTATCGGACCCGGAAGATTATGATCTGGACTGGTTGAAAAAGACCATGCTGATCCTTTCTTCTATGTATATTTTTTATTTGGTATTGTTGTTTACGGATCGGGTTAGCCTATATGTAATCGACAAAACGTTTTTATTGGTTTTATGGTACTATTTCTTTTATAAGGCCTTGTTCCTAAAGGTTATCCATTTGGATCACACATTCGAGAGCGGATGGGGATTACCCGATTTGGAGGAGGATACGGATGATGATCAAGGTAGTGAGGAACAGAAAGGCATCATACGCCAAAGGTATGTTGAGGAAGTACAGGCGTGGTTTGAACGTGAAAAGCCCTATCTACGGGAAGATTTACGCTTAACGGATTTACAGCGGATCTTCCCGATGAGCCGCTCTTATCTATCCCAATTGTTTAATAAAGAATTAGGTTGTTCCTTCTCGGATTACGTAAACCATTTCAGGGTAGAGGAAAGCAAACGTTTATTGGAAGCCGAACCTCTGGCCAGTATACAAGAGATAGCCGAACGTTCGGGCTTCCATTCTATCAGTACGTTCCGTCGTGCGTTTATTAAGCAGACAGGGGTTATTCCTTCCGAATACAGGAGAGACGGGAACGAGTCAATTTAACCGGTAACTGACGAAAGCGAATCGCTTGCTATCGGGTGCCCAAGAGTTTACGTTTATCGTACCTTGCCCGCCGAATAGTTTGACTAAAGTCTTAGGTTCTCCGCCCTCGGCTGGCATAAGGCGTAACTCTACGTTTTTATTGGCGAGGTGTTGTCCGGGTTCCAGATCACCTTTTGTATAGGTGATGAAAACGATTTGTTTTCCATCCGGAGAGATGTGGGGAAACCAAGAATTTCGGGTCTCATCGAATGTCATCTGGGTTTGTTCGGAACCATCCGCCTTCATGCGCCAGACTTGCATAAGCCCGGTACGTACGGAGTTGAACCAGATATATTGTCCGCAAGGTGAGTATTCGGGGCCATCGTCCAAACCTTCGGCTGTCGTAAGACGTTTTTCTTCTCCGCCTAGGGCAGGAATGACGTAAACATCAAAATTACCGTTTCTCTCGGCGCAATAAGCGAGTTGTTTTCCGTCGGGGCTCCACCCGTGTAGGTAGCTAGGACCGAGTGGGGTAATCAATCGGGGAACACCTCCTTCGAAAGGCAGGGTATAGATACGCGACCGGCCATCTTCTTTCGTTCCGTTACTGATCGCTATTTGCTTCCCATCCGCGGAGATCACATGGTCGTTGTTGCAACGGGTCGCGTAGTCGCTATTGATTAATTGCGGCTCTCCCGGAGATTCCGGAGAGAGCTTATATAATTTTCCTCCACTATTATATACAAGCCAATTACCATCCGGAGTCCAGTTAGGTGCCTCGATCAAAAAAGGGAATTCCTTGACAACGGAACGTTGCCCGGTCGTAATGTCCATCACTTCCAGCACACTAGTCACATTCTTTTTTTGGGCATGCGTACAAAAAACAGCGATACACATACAAAGTACAGAATTGAGAAAACGTTTCATATACATATAGATTTAAAGGATATAAGAAAACCGGGTAAAATTAGCTTTACGCTATTTTACCCGGTTTCAAAGATATAATTTATTTCGATTACTCCTTATACATTGAAACGGAAATGCATGATATCTCCATCTTGCACAACATATTCCTTACCTTCAACGCTCATCTTTCCGGCCTCTTTAACAGCAGCCTCGGAGCCATAAGCGATATAATCCTCGTACTTGATCACCTCGGCACGGATAAATCCTTTTTCGAAGTCCGTATGGATAACACCGGCGCATTGAGGAGCTTTCCAGCCTTTATGGAACGTCCACGCACGACATTCGTCCGATCCGGCGGTCAAGAAGGTTTGCAGATTCAATAATTTGTAAGCCGATTTAATCAAACGGCTTACGCCAGACTCTTCCAATCCGATCTCTTGTAAGAACATCTGGCGTTCCTCATAGGTATCGAACTCAGCGATCTCGCTCTCGATCTTAGCGGCGACTACTAGAATCTGGGCATCCTCGTCTTTAACCGCCTCGCGTACGGCATCTACATATTTATTGCCGTTTACGGCGCTAGCCTCATCCACGTTACAAACATACATGACAGGTTTATCCGTCAGCAAGAATAAATCGTGGGCAATGCGTTCCTCGTCTTTCGTATCAAAAGAAACGGTACGTGCGCTTTTTCCTTGTTCTAAAGCCTCTTTGTATTTACAAAGTACCTCGTAAGCGATCTTGGCTTGCTTATCACCTCCGGTTTGCGCTTGTTTTTGCACCTTGGCGATACGGCTGTCTATCGTTTCCAAATCCTTGATCTGAAGCTCATAGTCAATGATCTCCTTATCACGGACCGGGTCTACACGTCCGTCCACGTGCACGATATTATCGTCGTCGAAGCAACGCAATACGTGCAAGATAGCGTCTGTCTCACGGATATTAGCCAAGAACTTATTGCCTAATCCCTCGCCTTTACTCGCTCCTTTCACCAATCCGGCGATATCCACGATCTCTACGGTGGTGGGGATCACTCGCTGCGGATGTTCGATTTCCGCTAGTTTATTCAGTCGCTCGTCGGGTACGGTGATCACGCCTACATTCGGTTCGATCGTACAGAACGGAAAGTTCGCTGATTGTGCCTTCGCGTTGGATAGGCAATTGAAAAGGGTAGACTTTCCTACGTTCGGAAGTCCCACAATGCCACATTGTAATGCCATATTATTATCGTATTTTTTATTATCAATCTGTTATATAGTCGCTCCAAGCGACTTGTTTTGAGTTCGCAAAGATAATCAATTTTAGGCTGATACGGTTATTTTCTTAGGCTTTCTCTTCATGCTTAACCGGTTGCCTCATCGATTGTTTGTTTAATAATGTTTTAACGAGTTTGTTCATAGGCTTCTTTATTAATGTTATTTTTTACTTAGGTTGTTCTCTCATATTTCCGGTAAAAGAAAGTCAATAACAAGAATCCGATAAAAGCGAATCCGGAACCTATCAAGGCCGGATATTTATAACCAAGGCCGACCTCCAATGGTAACCCACCACAATAAGCTCCGATAGCATTTCCTAAATTGAACGCAACTTGTACGCTGGCGGCTCCCAGCATCTCTCCACCTTTGGAGTAACGGATCAATAATACTTGTTGAGGGCTTGAGACGGCGAATAATCCCGCCGTACACAGACACATCAGCAAGACATTTAACCAAGATATTTGTGCCAAGAAGAAGACGAGCAGTAGGGCTACGCAAATCATGCCTTGCGCTATGGCCGCTACCCGTCCGGGCATATATTTATCGGATAGGCGGCCACTGATCAAGTTGCCCGCTACCATACCGAAACCTGCCAATACCATTAGAACAGTAAGGCTTTCGGCCGAGAAGCCGGATACTTGTGTCAATAGCGGGCTGATATAGCTATACCAGCAAAATACACCTCCGTTACCTAGCATTGTCGCCCCTAGGATTAACCATGGCGCTTGAGTCTTAAGAAAACGAAATTGTCCTTTAAAGCCAGTATCCGGAAGGTTCTCTACCATAGGTACCCATCTCCAGATGTAATATAAGATGGCTATGCCCCAGCAACCAACCAGTAAGAAAGTCAGACGCCACGAGAGCATGGTGCTGAGGGCCGTCCCCAACGGGACACCGAATAGGTTGGCGATCGTCATCCCCGCTATCATGATAGAGACAGCCTCGGAGCCTCTTCCTTTATCAGCAAGCTTTTCGGCTACGATGGAGCCAACACCGAAGTAAGCTCCGTGAGGCAATCCAGAGATGAAGCGGGCTATCATCAATACCCAGTAATTAGACGCTAATGCGGCGCATAAATTACCGATCATCATAATCCCTACTAAAACAAGCAAAATGTGTTTTAATGGATATCTACGGGCGATAATCAACATGGGAGCGCCTACGCAAACCCCTAGTGCATAAGCTGAGATCAGATGCCCGGCTGTAGCAATGCTGATGTGTAAATCTTTCGCGATGTCGGGTAGGATACCCATCATTACGAACTCGGCAATCCCCAGCCCAAGGGTACCGAAAGCTAAAGCGATCAAACTTTTTTTCATAACCTAAAATGCTCAACAATCTTTTCGAGCGCAAATATAGTGTATAGTATACATTATTATTTGCTTTTCGGAATGTTTTTAGGGGAAAGTTTTGCGTTTCGTGATGGGCTGTTAGGGTCTTAAAAAAACATGTACGTCTTTCAAGAAAAAGTCGTACGTGTTTTCAGGAAAACACGTACATGTTTTTTTAAGGGGAATTCCGGCATTATTTTAATGCGCCTCCAACCAGTTCTCTCCCTCGCCGCAATCGGCGATTAAGGGGACTTGTAGTTTCATGACGTTTTCCATTTCCTCCAGCACGATTTTCTTTACCACCTCGGCTTCCTCTTTGTAGACATTGAAGTTTAACTCATCGTGTACTTGGAGGATCATCTTGCTTTTCAATCCCTCTTCCTCAAAGCGTTCGTAAATGCGTACCATCGCTAGTTTGATGATATCGGCGGCGCTCCCTTGGATAGGGGCATTGATCGCGTTTCGCTCGGCATAGCCGCGTACGACGGCGTTGTGTGAGTTGATATCCGGAAGGAAACGCTTGCGCTTGAAAATGGTCTCTACGTATCCTTTTTCCTTGGCTACTTTGACGCTCTCCTCCATGTATTCCTTGATGCGGGGGTAGGTGCTGAAATAACCGTCTATCAGTTCCTTGGACTCAGAACGAGGGATGCCCAGACGCTCGGCGAGCCCGAAGACGGAGATGCCGTAGATGATACCGAAGTTGGCGGTTTTCGCCTTCCGGCGCATATCGCTGGTTACTTCTTCTACCGGGATTCCGTAGATCTTGGCGGCGGTAGCGGCGTGAATATCCGCTCCGCTTTGGAAAGCCTCGATCATATGCGGGTCACCGCTCAGGTGGGCCATGATACGAAGTTCGATCTGGGAGTAGTCGGCCGAGAAGAAGAGGCAATCCGTATTGTCCGGGATAAATGCCTTACGGATCTCACGACCCAGATCGTCCCGTACCGGAATGTTTTGCAGGTTCGGATTGGTAGAGCTGAGGCGTCCGGTAGATGTTACCGCTTGGTTGAAAGAGGTATGTATCTTTCCGGTCTGCGGATTGATCAACTCGGGTAGAGCGTCGATATAGGTACTTAATAACTTTTTAAGTCCGCGGTATTCAAGAAGCTTGCCGATGATGGGATGCTTGTTGCGAAGTTTCTCCAATACATCCTCGCTGGTACTGTAACCGCCAGTTTTGGTCTTCTTCGCTTTCTCGTCCAGCTTCAAGCGGTCGAAAAGGATTTCGCCGACCTGTTTCGTGGAGTTGATGTTGAATTCCGCACCGGCCAGCTCGTAAACCTCTTGCTCCAGCTTGTTCATGGAGGCGGTAAGTTCCCCCGAAGATTGCTTAAGCGCTACCGTATCCAGCGTGACGCCGGTGGCCTCCATTTCCGCTAATACATATATTAATGGCATCTCGATCGTGGTGAAGAGGGATTCCAGTCCTTCTTTCTTCAACTCGGGCGCGAAATAATTCTTTAGCTTGAGCGTGACGTCTGCGTCCTCGGCGGCGTATTCGGCGATTTGCTCCACGGGTACGTTTCGCATCGATAACTGGTTCTTTCCTTTTGGGCCGATCAGTTCCTCGATGTGGACGGTCTGGTACTTGAGGTAGGTCTCCGCTAGGTAATCCATTCCGTGCCGTAATTCCGGATTCAGCAGGTAATGGGCGATCATCGTATCGAACAGAGGACCGGCTACCTTCACGTTGTATTTACGAAGTACCAAAATATCGAATTTGATGTTTTGCCCGATCTTTAATGATTTCGGATTTTGCAGGGCAGGGGAGAAGCGTTCCACTACTTTCGCCGCCTCTACTGAGTTGGCGGGAACAGGGACATACCAAGCCTCGTTTTCTTTCACGGCGAACGACATTCCGACCAATCCGGCTTTCAAGGGATCGATGCCATCGGTTTCCGTGTCAAAAGCGAAAAATTCTTGACCCAATAAAAAGCGGGCTAAATCGGCTTGTTTTTCCTCTGTATCAGTTAAATAATAGTTATGGGGGGTGGACTTTAAGTCCGTGAGAATCGATTTTTTGGGCTCTTCCGTACTCTCGGGCGTAAAAATCGCGAACAAATCGCCTTGAACGGGACCTTTCGGAGCGGCTTTGACCGGCTCAGAACTTAGTTTGTTAATAAATGTTCTAAATTCCAATTCTGTGTAAATCTCAGTCAGCCGCTCTTCGTTTGGCTTTTCACGAACGCAACGGGCGGCATCGAACCCGATAGGGACATCCGTCTTGATCGTCGCCAAGAATTTGGAGAAACGGATTTGCTCGACGTTCTCCTCTACCTTCTTCTTTTGCGCGCCTTTCAACTTATCAGTGTTCGCTAACAGGTTCTCGATGCTTCCGAATTCGGTCAGTAGTTTTTGAGCGGTCTTCTCGCCGACACCCGGACAGCCGGGGATATTATCGGAAGCGTCGCCCATCAGTCCCAGCAAGTCGATCACTTGCTCCGTACTCGTGAGGCCGTACTTGTTTAAGACCTCGGGCACGCCCATGATCTCGTAATCGCCTCCGAATTTCGGACGATACATAAATATATGTTCGGACACCAATTGGCCGTAATCTTTATCCGGCGTCATCATGTACACCTCGAAGCCTTCCTTCTCCGCCTGTTTGGACACGGTGCCGATCACATCGTCCGCCTCGTAGCGGGGTACTTCCAGAATCGGAATATTGTAAGCCTCTATGATTTCTTTAATGATAGGGACGGATTGACGGATCACTTCCGGCGTCTCTTCCCGTTGTGCCTTGTATTGCTCGAAGGCCTCATGGCGGAAGGTCGGTCCCTTCGGGTCAAAGGCCACCGCTATATGAGTCGGGTTCTCACGTTTTAATACATCCTCCAGACTGTTGATAAAACCGAAAATGGCGGAGGTATTCACACCCTTGGAGTTGATACGCGGATTCTTGATGAAGGCGTAATAGGAGCGATAAATTAACGCATACGCATCTATAAGGAATAACTTCATTACTTTTAACACGTTTTAGTGGGACAAAATCTGGGTAAATGTACGAAAAAACTCGCTTACTCGATAGTTTTTGTTACTTTTGCGAATCTTTGCATGGAATTATGGATGAAAGAAGGAAAATAGAAGAACCGGTTTCCGCTGAATTTGAACGTTTCAATAAGGATTTCGAGGCATCTCTACGCAGCGAGACGACCCGGTTACAATCGGCTATCGACGTTATACTGAATTCTACCGGGAAGCATGTGCGTCCGTTATTGGTGCTCCTTACCGCCAAGGTCTGTGGACAGGTTACGGATAACACGATCAATTCCGCTGTCTTGCTGGAGCTTTTGCATACCGCCACGTTGATTCACGATGACGTGATCGATGAGACGAAGCAACGTCGTGGCGTTCCCTCATTGAACGCTATCTTCGATAACCGTATTTCCGTGTTGGTAGGCGATTACGTGCTTTCTACCGCTTTGATCCGTTCCATACAAACCGGCGATTTGCGGATCGTCGGGATTATCTCCAATCTGGGCAGGGACTTGTCCGAAGGTGAGATCAAGCAATTGGAGACCGCCGAGGAGAGTATCCTAGACGAGAATTGCTATCTGCAAGTGATCAAGAAGAAGACGGCTACCTTGCTTTCCGCTTGCACGGAGATCGGGGCCATTTCATCGGGCGCCTCCGCGGAGGTGATCGCTCTTTGCCGTGAGTTTGGCGAGTATCTGGGGTATTGCTTCCAGATCAAGGATGATATCTTTGATTATTTCAAGGAGGCGAATATCGGTAAGCCGACGGGAAATGACATTCGTGAGGGTAAGGTTACGCTTCCATTATTATATGCCTTGCGGCAGGGTAGGGAAGAGGAGGCCGCCCGTTATCTGGATATGATCTTGCGGAAGGATTTCGGGGCGGAGAATGTCGATTCTTTGATCGAGTTCGCCAAGGCGAACGGTGGAATCGAATATGCCGAGGCCCGCATGAAGGAATATCATGATAAGGCGGTCGATGTTCTTTTGAGATTGCCAGAGTCTGAGGCACGGACATCCTTGATCCAGCTGGCCGATTATATCATGACTCGCTCCAAATAGAAATTCCTTTATCTATTAGTTGTAGAGAGATGGCTCTTGTTCGTAAAAAAGTAAGTATGCTTCAATAGCCAATGAAGTTAACTTACTTGACGAAGTCAGTTAACTTCGATGCCAAGGTAAGTTAACTGACTTTGAGAGTGCTTACCGGACACAGGATTCTAAGCCATCTGAGCCCGGTTTATTAGAATGGACTATTTCCCGAGTCGTTTTTCTATATCACCGACCAGACTGCTCGCTCCTATACGGAACAAATCTTTGTTAAGCCATTCATCGCCTAGTATCTCCTTTACGATCGTATAATATCGAACTGCGTCTTCCGCCGTGCGTACGCCTCCGGAGATCTTGATGCCAACCTTGTTTCCGGTGATGGAATGGTAGGTTTTGATGGCCTTGCACATGGTATAGGCGGCCTCGAAAGTGGCTCCCGGGTATCCTTTGCCGGTAGAGGTCTTGATGAAGTCCGCGCCGGAATACATGGCTAGGATGGATGCTTTTTGGATGTTCTCCGTTGTGACTAAAGCTCCGGTCTCTAAGATTACCTTTAAATGGGCGTGGCGACAGCTCTCCTTGATCTCTTGCAATTCCTCGGTCAATTCCTCGAAATTGTCTTCCATGAAATAGCCTAGGTTCATGACAACGTCGATTTCATCGGCTCCTTGCATGACTGCCATGGCCGTTTCGGCGATCTTGACTTCCGTAAATGTCTGTGAGGAAGGAAAACCTCCGGCAACCGACGCAATCTTAACCTCTTGCGCAGTAAGTGCCTGCTTAACCGTTTCCACGAATAGGGGATAGACGCAAATAGCGGCTACGTTCGGGACATCCGGACGAGTTCCCTCGAAATCATTTACCGTGTCGACCATCTTCCAGATGTTTTCTTTGGTATCCAGACTGGTCAATGAGGTCAAGTCGATGCAGCCATGAATCGTTTTCAATACTTCCGGTGTAAAGTTTTCTTGGAAATGTTTCTCTAAAAGAGCGTTTACAGTCTCGGTGGTCTGGGTATCCGGCAGGGCCGGCTCAAACTTATTGAAAGCTTCATGATAACGGTCTATCTGTACGGAATTTGATTCGTGTTCATGTTCATGATGATGATCATGTCCACATTCGCAATCGTGATGATGTGCCATATGCTTATAGTTTTTGATTGTTTATATGTCGTTCTTTATCTCGGTCTGTTTTCTTTTGGAGATTCTTCTCGAAAGCGGCGGTAAGATCTACTCCGGTCTGGTTGGCGAGGCAAAGCAGTACCCATAAGACATCTGCCATTTCATCGCCTAAATCCCGGTGTTTGTCACTTTCCTTGAAAGACTGCTCACCGTAGGTACGTGCCATGATCCGGGCTAGCTCGCCCACTTCCTCGGTGAGGATGGTCATATTGGTAAGCTCATTGAAATAACGGACCCCATAGGTCTTGATCCAAGCGTCTACCATTTGCTGGGCTTGTTGTAAAGTTATATCTGCCATACTTATTCTTTATTTTGAGAGTCGATAATAATAGTAACCGGCCCGTCGTTTAAAAGTTCAATTTTCATATCAGCTCCGAATGTTCCGGTTTGTACAGGTTTTCCGAGTTGAAGCCCTACCTCTTCGCAAAAAGCTTTATACATCGGAATGGCGATATCCGGTTTAGACGCTTTTAAGTAGGAGGGGCGGTTCCCTTTTTTCGTAGAGGCGTGTAAGGTAAATTGGCTGACAACCATGATCTCGCCTCCCGCTTCGATAACCGAGCGGTTCATGACCCCGTTTTCATCGTCAAATATGCGTAGGTTGGTGATCTTTTTTGCCAACCATTCAATGTCTTCTTGCGTATCCTTGTCCTCGATACCGACTAATACCAATAGCCCCTTTCCAATTTTGGACTTAAGCTGTCCGTCTATCGTGACGGAAGCGTGCTGCACACGTTGTGTAACTGTTCTCATCTTGTTCGCTTTTGTTCTATTTTTGTTCGCTTTCTGTTCGCTTTCCATCCAGTCCCTCTTGTAGTGCCTTGGCTTTCGCCTCGCCAATCACGGATTTCAGTTCCTCGAAGCTTGCTTCCTTGATTCGTTTTACGCTTTTAAAGTGACGTAAAAGTAATACTTTTGTCTTTTCACCGATACCCTTAATGGTGTCTAATTCGGATTTTGTCTGGGTCTTACTTCGTTTATCCTTGTGGAAAGTGATGGCGAAACGGTGTACCTCGTCTTGTATCCGGGTAAGCAGATGGAATAGCGGACTGTCCAAACGCATGCCAACGGTTACGGGTGGGAACCCGAATAATAACTCCGAGGTCCGGTGCTTACCATCTTTCGCTAGTCCGGCGATTGGAATGGACAAGCCTAATTCATCTTCTACCACCGAGCGAACCACTTCCATTTGCCCCTTTCCACCGTCTGTTATAATTAAGTCGGGTAGGGGAGATCGCTCCTCGATTGCCCGCCCGTAACGCCTACGGACAACTTCTTTCATAGAGGCGTAATCATCCGGACCGACTACGGTCTTTATATTGTATTTACGATACTCCTGCTTGGACGGTTTTCCCATCTTGAATACCACGCAAGCCGCTACCGCATCGCTTCCCTGTATGTTTGAATTATCGAAACATTCGATATGAGCAGGCAATTTCTCCAGATGCAAGGCCTCTTGGATCTCTTTCAAGATACGGGTATTCCGTTGTTCCGGATTCAACTTTTCCGCTTGCTTCAAGCGGTCAACCTTAAACTGCTTGACGTTCATCTCGGATAAATCGAGCAGTTTCTTTTTATCCCCTCTTTGGGGAATGGTGAAGGTGACATTCTCTAGTTGCATATCCAGCTTGAAAGGCACGATAATCTCCCGGGCGGTGCTTTTAAAACGATTCCGCATCTCGATAATACCGAGGCTTAACAATTCCTCCTTACTCTCGTCCAATCGTTTTTTATACTCGAATGTATAGGCTTGTACGATCGCCCCGTTTCCGATATGCATAAAGTTCACATAAGCGGAATGGTCATTCTCTATGATCGTGAATACATCTATATTATGTAGCATCGGGGTTACGACCGTAGATTTAGAACGGTAGTTCTCGATGACTTCGTATTTTTCCTTGATCTTTTGTGCTTCCTCAAACTTGAGCTCGGCAGCGAGCGATTGCATCTCCTCATAGAGGTGTTTGCTGATTTGCGAGATGTTGCCTCGCAGAATCTCTTTGATCTCGGAAATATTTTGCTGGTATTCTTCCAATGATTGCAAGCCTTCACAAGGCCCTTTACAACGCTTGATATGGTATTCCAGACAAACCTTATAGCGTCCTTGTGCGATGGATTCGGGAGTGAGGGGATATTTACAAGTGCGTAAAGGGTAAAGTTCCTTTAGCATTTGTAGCATCACTTTCGCCGTGAACAAAGAGGGATAAGGACCGTAATATTGTGATCCGTCCCGAACGATGTTCCGGGTTTGGAAAACCCGGGGAAAGTACTCGTTCTTTACCACGATGGAAGGGTAGGTTTTGTCGTCCTTCAATAATACGTTATAGCGGGGACGATACTGTTTGATGAGGTTGTTTTCCAGTAGTAACGCGTCTTCTTCCGTATCGACGACTATATATTTGATATCCCGGATTTGCTTGACTAACACACGGGTCTTATTGCTGTCATGTACCTTGTTGAAATAAGAGGATACCCGTCGTTTTAGGTTCTTCGCCTTGCCGACGTATATAATCGTTCCGTTTTCATCGAAATACTGGTAGCATCCCGGCTTTTCCGGAATGACCGATAGGATCGTCTTGATATGTTCGTCTTTATCGGCTATCATACGAATAGGGAAGTAAATTGGAATGTCTCGCTATTGAACAAACCTTTGTTGCTAAGTTTTAAGGATGGGATCGCCAGCAATCCCATAAAAGAAAGCGTCATTTGTAATGAATCCATCGGGGATTTTAATCGCTTGATCTTTTCCTCGATCTCTTCGTAACGGCGGCTCGTCTCTTCCAATGATTCGTCGCTCATCAATCCCGCTACCGGCAAGGACAGGAGAGTGACTTCGTCCATGCAGCTCACGGCGATTCCTCCTTTCGCTTTTATGACCACATTGATCGCTTGCATAAGCTCGAAATCGGTTACGCCTATAGCGATGATGTTATGGCTATCGTGGGAGATACTTTGAGCGATGGCACCGAGCTTGAGCCCTGTTCCTTTTATAAAGGTAATAGCGGGAGGAGCCGTTTGATAGCGATTTAGAATAACGAGTTTTAAAATGTCTCGTTCTGTATCTGATTCTACAAATCCATCGAATGTATGTACAGGATATAGTTCTTCTTTCGTGATTAATTCGCTGTCTTCGCAAACAATGACACGCATCTGTTCCCCTTTCGCTTTTACCGCTAGCTTTTCTAATGTGATCGGTTTCGTGTGGAAATTATTACGATGTATAGGCTTTTGGAGTGGAAGCGTGCATTTCTCTCCATCGTATACACAGGTTCCTTGTATATAGGTTGCCTGTATGGTTAGATCCTTTAAATTGTTTACTTGGATAAAATCGGCGGAGTCTCCCTCTCGTAAGAAACCTGCGGGGATTTTATAGTGCATGGCCGGATTATAGGAAGCGGCCCGTAATACATCATATAGATCATATCCTAAATCCAGCGATTTTTTTACCATCCTATTTATGTGTCCTTTGTTTAAAAACGAAGGATGTGCGTCATCTGTACAGAACATGATTTGTTCGGGATACTCTTTCAATAGCGGATGAAGTGCGTCAAAGTTTTTCGCCGCGCTTCCTTCCCGAATAAGAACATGCATCCCAAGCTCACATTTCTCACGGCCTTTTTCTAGATAGATGGTTTCATGATCGGTGGAAATACCAGACTCGATATATGCCTTTAGCTTGGGACCTGTCGCTAGGGGATAATGTCCGTCTATGGGTTTACCCGCTTGTTTCGCGGCTTCTATTTTGCGCATAACTTCCGGATCTTTATTTAAGACTCCGGGGTAATTCATCATCTCTGCCAAGAAGTGTAGATCCTCTCGTTCCAACAAACGAGCGGTTTCGTCTGCGTCTATGATCGCACCGGAGGTTTCCATAATCGTAGCCGGTACGCAAGATGGGACACCGAACCATGTGTAGAAAGGAATCCCTTTCGCGTTGTCGAGCATATATTCGACTCCTTCGGTACCCATTACATTCGCTATCTCATGAGGGTCCGCCACGGCACCGATACTGCCATGGCGTACGGCTGCGTGAATGAATGCCGTAGGGGTTACCATGCTACTCTCTATATGGACATGTGCGTCAATAAAACCGGGGAGGAGGTAATATCCCTCATCTTGTCCGGTAGGGGTTACCTTTCCGATATGCCCGTTTAGGATTGAAATCTCTGCCCCGAAGGTGCGCCTGTTGATTATATCTACCAGATTTCCTCGTATAACCAGTGTTTTAGCTTCATTCATTTGAATATCTCCTTTAATATGTTTCACGTGGAACATTTCGTGTTTTATCTTCCGAGTAGTACCAAAAGGATGTTGATGTCGCTAGGGGAAATACCCGGGATGCGGCTCGCTTGAGCGATCGTGTCGGGATCTATCCGGGTCAATTTCTGGCGGGCTTCCGTAGATAAAGACTGGATCGAGTTGTAATCGAATTTACCCTTGATCCGGATATTCTCTAAACGGTTTATCTTATCCGCTATGATTTGTTCTCGCTTGATGTAGCCGCTATACTTAATCAATATCTCAGCGGCCTCGATGATCTCTTCCTTACGGGAGGCCGGGACTTTGTCCAGCTCCGCACGAAGGGCCGGAACTAGATCTGCGAGGTTTTCCAATGTAGTCTGCGGACGGAGTACGACATCGAATAATTTGCAACCATGGGATAGGGGGGCTGTACCCAGTTTCTCCAAACCGCTGTTTATATATTGAGGCTTTACGGAGTAGGTCTCCGCAAAACGAATGATAGCGTCACGGCTCTCTTTTTTCTCTCGCAGTAAATCGTAGCGGTCTTGTTTGGCCAATCCCATTTGGTAGGATTTCTCGGTGAGTCGCATATCCGCGTCGTCTTGGCGTAGTAAGATGCGGTATTCCGCACGAGAGGTGAACATACGATAAGGCTCGTCCACGCCTTTGGTTACCAAATCGTCGATAAGGACACCGATATAAGCCTCGTCTCTTCCGAGGATAAAAGGTTGTCCGCCGTGGCAATTGATGTGGGCGTTGATACCCGCTACCAAACCTTGTCCGCCGGCTTCCTCGTATCCGGTAGTTCCGTTGATCTGTCCGGCAAAGAAAAGATTACGGATTTGTTTGGTCTCCAAATTATGTCTTAGCTGAGTCGGGTCGAAGAAATCGTATTCAATCGCATATCCGGGACGATAGATTTGCACGTCACGGAAAGCGGGGATCGCTTGGAGCGCACGAAGCTGGATATCCAAGGGTAGGGAAGAGGAGAAGCCATTTAGGTAATATTCTTGCGTGGCCTCGCCTTCCGGCTCTAGGAATAGTTGATGCTGCGTCTTGTCGGCGAACGTCACGATTTTCGTTTCGATGCTGGGACAATAACGGGGACCGATACTTTTGATCTGTCCATTATAAAGAGGAGAGTCGGGGAGACCTTCCCGTAATATATCGTGGCAAGCCTCGTTCGTAAAGGTAGTCCAGCAACTCAATTGTTTTAATTTACGATGACTGGTATCCATGTAAGAGAACTTATGGAAATCGTTTTCCCCCGGTTGTTCCTCCATTTCATCGAAGTGAACGCTCCGGCCATCGATACGGACCGGTGTTCCGGTTTTCATGCGATCTGTTTGGATACCTAAAGAGACAAGTTGCTCGGTAAGTCCGGTCGCCGCAGGCTCGGCGATACGTCCGCCCCGTATCTGGGTTCTTCCGATATGAAGCAGGCCGTTTAGGAAGGTCCCGTTCGTAAGCACCACCGCTCCGGCACGGAATACGACATTCATTCCCGTACGGACGCCGCAGACTTGTCCATGCTCGATAATCAGTTCTTGAACCATATCCTGCCAGATGGATAGATTCAGCATATTCTCCAGTATGCCCCGCCAGCAATCGATAAAACGGGCACGGTCGCTTTGGGCACGCGGGCTCCACATGGCCGGTCCTTTGCTACGGTTTAACATACGGAATTGGATAGCGGTCTGGTCGGTCACGATTCCCATATATCCGCCTAGCGCATCGATCTCTCGTACGATCTGTCCTTTGGCGATTCCCCCGACTGCCGGGTTACAACTCATCTGGGCGATCTTGTTCATGTCCATCGTGATCAAAAGCGTCTTTGATCCTAGATTCGCCGCGGCGGCGGCGGCTTCACAGCCGGCATGTCCTGCGCCTACTACTATTACGTCGTAATTGAAAGTCATTTTTATTCCCTTTTATTTTACGCGAAGATAGTGAGTGTTCGTGAAAGAATTCGTTTATATTTGTATAATAAATACATACATTGTTTTCAGGTTTAATGAACTAAAGATTTAAGCTGCTATGAATTCTATTCAATGCCGTATCCTTGTTTTTCTGGTTTTACTGACCTCTTGCTTCAGTCCGGTTTGTGGGAAAGATAAGAAACCTCGTCAAGCGATCGAGAAGTTATCGATCGATGGTCCCTATCTATTGAAAGCCGATGATGGTAGTATGCGTGCGATATCTGTAGATGGGAAAGGCCGGTTATTGGATAAGCATTATAAAAGTATACCTACCTCCTTTTCCTTCGAGGTGTTTTCCGATAACGGAGAGAGATTGTTTCCGGTAACCATACACTCCGTCTCTCGTCCGAAATGGAAAGATGTGCAACCGGAGAAGACGTTTGTTCTTTCAGATCCACATGCGAACTGGTCTTGTTTCGCCTCCCTGTTAAAGGCGGGAAAAGTGATCGATGCGGACTATAATTGGATTTTTGGGACTAACCAATTGGTGATAATCGGTGACGTCTTTGACCGGGGCGTGGATGTACTCCCTATCTATTGGTTGATCTACAAGTTGGAGAAAGAAGCGGAAGATGCCGGTGGAAAAGTGACTTTCTTAATCGGAAATCATGAGACTATGGTTCTGGGAAATGATTTGCGATATACGAAGAAGAAATATACTCAATTGGCGGATACTTTAGGAATGACCTATCCGGAGCTTTGGCAGAAAAGCGAGTTAGGACATTGGTTGAAAACTCGTAACTCGATACAGGTGGTCGGAGATAACCTGTTTGTCCATGCTGGGTTGAGCAAGGAGTTTTTAGACCGGAATTACGATATCCCTACCGTGAATGAGATCGTGAGCGATGGCCTCTTCTTAACGAAAAAAGAACGTAATGCAGATAAAGGCTCCGATCTTTCTTTTATGTTCGCTACGTATGGACCGATCTGGTATCGGGGTATGGTACGTGGCGCAGATAAGTATCACCCGTTAGATCGGGATGATTTGCGGAAAATATTAGAGAAATATAATGTGAACCGCATCTTTGTAGGTCATACTATTTTCGATGATATCACGACTTTCTATCATTATAAAGTGATTGCCGTGAATGTCGATAATCAAGAAAACAAGGAGAAGGAACGAGGCCGTGGTGTCATGATCGAGAAAGACGGTTCTATGTTTGTCGTATATGATTCCGGAAAACAAGAGCCGTTATTAACCGAGTAATATTTGGTGCTTGAGCTGTCACGGCTGCTACCATCATGGTGGAGGAAGAAGTGCCTCCCCTAATGTGAAGTAATGAGATAGGGAGTGCAACTTTTATGTATCTTAAATCATCTATAAATATAGATATGTTTTAAATGTAGGAGTTATGAAAAAAGTTGTATTACTGTTTATCTTGTTTGTTTTCTCTTTGTCGCAAGCCGATGCTCAAGAGTTCCATTTTATTCCTAGGATTGGCTTGAATTTGGCAAATACTTATCCGGAAAGTTTTGCGGATATGCGTCCGGGGTTAAATATTGGTGTGGCGGAGGAAATACGTTTTAGTAAACTGTTTGCTTTAGAACCGGGTGTTTATTATTCTATGCAAGGTTATCAACAGGAAAACGCTAAAGGCGAGACAGCCCGGCTAAAGGCGGATTATTTAAATATTCCTGTTTACGCTAAATTTTATTTGTATCGGGGATTCCATCTTTTCGCGGGCCCACAAGTTGGCTTTAATGTAAGGGCGAAAGCTTCGAATTATATTTTCGTCTCGGCTCCTACTCCGGTGCACCAGAGCGAGTACGATTTTTCCGGTGATAAAAAAGAAGAGATCCGAAATTGTGATTTCTCTGTTTCGATGGGGCTTGGCTATACCTTTGACATGGGATTAGTTATCTCCGCCAATTATAATTTAGGATGTACTCATTTCTTTAAGGAGCCGGAATACTCATTCGGTGGAAGCAATCATTTTAGGGGAAAAGATCATAATGGGGTTATTCAATTCAATCTAGGATGGCGTTTCTGATCTCCAGTAAATCGTGAATTAAGAGAGATCGCTTGTTCCTCGTTCAGCCTTGCGGCATGGCTACACAGGCAATGGACTGCTTTCGGGCATTGCTCGTCCGTGGCGTAGCAATACGTGTAATCGTAAGGTATGTCTTCTGTTTTCATGTTGTCTGTATTATTTTTATTTATTTCAACAATAGTCTGCTCTCAACCGCCTCTAATATCTTCATTTGCTGGATCGCTATTTGATTAAGCTTTATTAGTCGTTCACGCTGGGTAAGTCCTTCATCAATAAATACAGCATTCAGGCTTTCCATATTCGATAAACAGATAAGTTCATTAATAGTCGCATAGTCACGAATGTTACCTTTTAATTCGGGATTGGCTTCCCGCCATTGTTTAGCGGTTGTGCCGAATAGAGCGACATTAAGAATATCGGCTTCGTTTGCGTATATAAAGCTTACCTGTTGCGGGGTTAACTCTATGGGGATGAGATTATGCTTGATAGCGTCGGTATGGATGTGATAGTTTATTTTGGAGAGTTCTCGTTTGGCAGTCCAGCCGATTTGTTTCTGTTCCTCTTCTTTTAGGCGTTGAAACTCTTTAACGATATATAATTCAAATTCAACAGAGATCCAACTTGCGAATTTGAAAGCTATATCCTTATGAGCAAAGGTGCCTCCATATCTTCCGGATTTGGAGATAATACCAATTGCCGCTGTTGTATTTATCCATTTTTGTGGAGAAAGGGTAAAAGCATTTAACCCTGCTTCCTTTTTAAACCCCTCGAATTCGAGGGGTTTAAAATTAGGATTATATAAACTTTCCCATATACCTAAATATTCAATGGTATTACGATTACGCATCCAATTGCCAATTACTGCTGTCGGATCATCGCTTTTGTACTTTGCGATGTCGGTAAGTGAGATATAGTCATTCTTATTTATAGATATGATCATGACACTTGTATTTTGGACTGTGATTTTCTCCATAATTTTCTTCAGATAAGATTTGTAGTATAAATTTGTTTCTGGTTAACATCTCTTTACCGACATTCCTCCGGCAAGATCGCTAACGCTCTGTTCTCGTTCTCCTCCATGATCTCCCGCTCGCCGGGGCCTTTGTCGTTGATACCGCAAAGGTGCAGGATGCCGTGGATGATGGTACGGTGGAGTTCCTCGTTATAATCCGTGTGGAATGTCTCGGCGTTTGTCCTGACCGTATCGAGGCTGATGAACAGGTCACCCGAGATCTTATTTCCTTCCGTATAATCAAAGGTGATGATATCCGTGTAATAATCGTGTTGGAGATATTGGCGGTTTACCTCCAAGATCTTCTCGTCCGAGCAGAAGATGTAACTGATATCGCCTGTCTTCTTCCCGTAGGTCTCGGCTACCGCCTTGATCCATCCGCTGACCGCTTTTTTCTTGATTGCCGGGAGCTGGATATCCTCGGCGTAATATGCTATTGCCATAAGGTCTATTTATCGTATTGAAATTTCGTTACAAATGTAATCAATAGATTTTAAATAGATTCATTTCAAATCTATTGATTGTATAGAATGTTAAAAGAACAGGTAAGCCATCGCTATCGCCGCTATCGCCCCGGCCAGATCCGCTAACAAGGCGCATTGCACCGTATAGCGGGTATTACGGATACCTACGCTACCGTAGTAAAGAGCAACTACATAGAATGTCGTATCGCAAGAGCCCTGAACGATGGATGACAGGCGACCGACGAAAGAGTCCGCTCCATACGTGTTCATGGCGTCCAGCATCATGCCCCTAGCCCCGCTCCCGCTTAACGGTTTCATCAACATGGTAGGTAGCGCTTCCACGAAATCCGTGTTGAGCCCTATCGAAGCAATGCCGAAACGAACGCCTTGTATGATGAAATCCATCGCTCCGGAAGCCCGGAAGACACCGATACCTACTAGGATAGCTACCAGATAAGGAATAATCGTTATAGCAGTCTGGAAACCTTCTTTCGCCCCTTCTATAAAAGCATCATATACATTGATCTTTTTACGCATGCCGCTGATGATAAATCCGCAGATAATGGTAAAAAGAAGCGTGTTGGCGAATAAAGTCGAATACAAGGAAACTTGCTCCTGTTCCATCGAGTTAAATAGCCATACCAGGCCTCCGATAAATAATCCCAGTCCCCCGAAAAACAGGACTAGGTTCCGTTGGAGGATATTGATCTTCTGCCGTACGCAAACCGCTAAAATAGCGACTAAGGTTGATGTGAATGTAGCGAGCATGATCGGCAGGAATACGTCTGATGGATTCGCCGCTCCTAACTGCGCCCGGTACATCATGATGGTGATCGGGATCAAGGTCAGTCCCGAGGCATTGATGCATAAGAACATCACCATGGAGTTGCTGGCGGATTCTTTATTCGGGTTTAATTCCTGTAACTGTTGCATGGCTTTCAATCCCATTGGCGTGGCGGCATTATCCAGTCCCAGTAAATTTGCCGATAGGTTCATGAAGATAGAACCGGTCACGGGATGGTCTCTTGGGATATCCGGAAAAAGCTTGCTGAATACGGGAGCCGCCAATCGTGCGAACGCTTGTATCACCCCCCCCTTCTCACCGATCTTCATGATGCCCAGCCAAAGCGACAAGATCCCCGTTAATCCTAACGAAATCTCGAAACCCGTCTTGGCCGAAGCGAAAGAAGCGTTGATAATCTCGGTAAAAACGGCGGTATCCCCACCAATGACCAGTTTACCTACGGCCACGACGAAAGCGATCAAGAAGAAAGCGATCAAAATATAGTTTAGTACCATAATAAATATATATTGGTCACAAATTTAGGAATTAATTGCCAATTGATTTGTATTTTTGCTTTTTGAATAACAAATAGATCCAAGATGAAGATATTAGTGACATACGACATGTTCCGCGAGGGATTTACCGAGTTGGAAAGTAAGTACGAGGTAACCTTTCCCGAAGGAAGAGATTTTACGTATGAGGAGGTTTTCGAGATGATACCGGAGTACGATGTGCTCTGCTCCATGTTCGATTTCCCGGTAAACAAAGAGTTGATCGACCATGCGTCGAAATTGCGGCTGATCGCTAACTACGCCGTTGGTTATAATAATATCGATGTGGCCTACGCCCTCGAGAAAGGCTTGACGGTGGCGAATACGCCTGATCCTGTCACGGCCCCTACCGCCAATATCGCTTTAGGCTTGATGCTGGATACCGCCCGGCGTATCACGGAATGTGATCGTAAGCTGCGTACGCTTGGTAAGGACATGAAGGTCGGTGTACTGGAGAACCTCGGTATGCCGGTTACCGGACAGACCTTGGGCATTATCGGTATGGGACGTATCGGCAAGGCCTTGGCGAAACGGGCGAATGCTTTGGGCATGGATGTGATCTACCACAATCGCCGTCAGCTTTGCATCGAGGACGAGACCAAATTGAATGTTACCTACGTCTCCAAGGAAGAGCTTCTGGCGAAAGCCGATTTCGTATCCTTGAACGCCCCTTATACCCCCGATACTTACCATATCCTCGGCGAGGAAGAGTTCAAGCAGATGAAGCCTTCCGCCATCCTGATCAACACGGCCCGTGGCCCGTTGGTGGACGAGCATGCCTTGGTAAAAGCCTTGCGAGAAGGTACGATTCATGGTGCCGGTTTGGATGTATTCGAGTTTGGAGACTATCCTCTCCCCGAGTTATTGGAAATGGACAACGTGGTATTAACCCCTCATATCGGCACCCAGACGATGGAAACCCGTATCATTATGGCACGCACGGTATGCAACAACGTGATCGGTTTCTTGGAGGGCGACCGTCCCGTATCACGGGTACTCCGGCCATGACGGCGGCGTTTATCCTATCCGAGCTACAGTCGGTCGGTACACCCGAGAAGGCGGTTCATTTGAGCCGCTTTTTCAAGACTGGTCCCGGTCAATATGGCGAGGGCGATCAGTTTCTCGGAGTGGTTGTCCCGCAAACCCGCAGCATAGCGAAGGCTAATAAGGCGACTCCTTTCGATGAGCTGCAGCTGTTGCTGGATAGTCCGTGGCATGAGGCACGTCTATGTGCCTTGCTGATTTTGGTCTATCGTTTCCAGGATCGGAAAGCGATGCCGGAAGAGCGGGAAGCCATCTTCCGATTCTATCTGAAGAATATGCGGCGTTGCAATAACTGGGATTTGGTAGATTTGACCTGTCGGGATATCGTCGGCGAATATTTGGTGGACAAAGATCGTTCCCTCCTCTACCGTTTGGCGGAAAGCGAGAATTTATGGGAACAACGGATCTCGATCGTCTCTACGTGGGCATTTATCCGTCGGAATGATTTTGGGGATACCTTGGAGTTATCCGAACGGTTGATCGGTCATAAACACGATTTGATGCATAAGGCGGTTGGGTGGATGCTGCGTGAGGTCGGCAAAAAGGAGCGGCAGACGCTTACCGATTTCTTGGAACGCAACGCTACTCGTCTTCCTCGTACGGCGCTTCGTTACGCTATCGAGCATTATCCGGAACCCGAGCGGCAATATTTTCTAAAGAAGAAATAACATGGATACAAAGACCATCTCTTTACTTCGTGAATGGGCGAAAACGTACAATACGGAATCGTTTATCAAGGATGATCCGGTTCGATTCCCCCATCGGTTTACGGAGAAACGGGATATTGAGATATCGGCTTTCCTGACGGCGTGGATCTCTTACGGTCGCAGGGCGCATATTCTCCAAAAAGCGGAAGAGCTACACCGGCTGATGGGCGAAAGTCCTTACGAGTTTATCCGTACCGGAGAGACTTCTTTCGCTCCCCTACGGAACCGCCCGGTTCGCAGGCGGGATACCTTTTACCGTTTTTATACCTATCATGATCTGCATCTCCTTTGTTGTCGCCTAAAGGATATATACGATACCTACGACTGTATGGAAGACGCTATGGCCGCCGCCGGTCCTTGCGAAGATCCTATCTTGCGGTTGCAACAACTTTTTGCTGATCTCAATGGCATTCCGGTCTTGCACGGGACTTCCGCTTGTAAGCGTCTGGCGATGTTCTTGCGTTGGATGGTGCGTACGGATGGTATCGTCGATCTCGGTATCTGGAGAACAGCCGTGCATCCCCGCCAATTAATCATCCCGTTGGATACGCATGTGCACCAGATCTCCTTGCGCTTGGGCTTGACAGGCCAAAAAACCGCTACCCTTCGTACGGCCCGTGAGATAACGGACGCATTGGCGAAAGTCTTCCCCGATGATCCTTGTCTGGGGGATTTCGCCTTATTTGGCTACGATATAAATCAAGAATAAAAAGATATGGAAGAAAAGAAGATAAATAACATCTCGTCTGTTTGCGTGTATTGCGCGTCCAGCACGAAGATTCCCCCGATTTATTTTGACGCCGCCAAGGAATTGGGGTGTCTTTTGGGAGAGCGAAAACTACGGGTAGTCAATGGTGCCGGGAATATCGGTTTGATGTGCACTGTCTCCGACGCTGCGTTAGCGGCTGGTGGAACGGTAACGGGCGTTATCCCCCATTTTATGGTGGAGCAGGATTGGTATCATAAAGGCTTGACCGAGTTGATTGAGGTCGAGACGATGCACGAGCGTAAACAGCTCATGGCAAACCTCTCGGATGCGGTGATCGCCCTTCCCGGTGGATGCGGTACATTAGAGGAACTTCTGGAGATCATCACTTGGAAACAACTCGGTCTCTACCTCAATCCGATCGTAATCCTCAATATTAATCATTACTATGATCCCTTGTTGGAACTTTTGAGGAACGCCATGAACGAGAATTTCATGCGTCCCCAGCACGCCAAGATGTGGGCGGTAGCCGACACGCCGGAAGAAGCTATCCGTCTCATCTACGCCGAGCCGAAATGGGACGCAAGCCTTCGGAAGATCGCGGCGATTTAAATCTTAAAAATGAATATGATAATGAAAAAACTAGGTTTATTAATGATGTTGTTGCTCCTGTCAAGGATCGCTTTGTTCTGCCAGGCACAGACGGCGGGTATCGAGGAGAAGGAAGTGCTTAGGAATGAAGATGTGATTTTCCATCAGATTGATGAGCATACATGGTTTGGAACAGGTCATTTAATGGCGAACGAGAGCCTGTATCTGGTCGAGGGAGAAACGAAAGCGATCTTGATTGATGCAGGAACAAAGATCAAGGATTTGGATAAGCTAGTGGCTTCCATCACGGACAAGCCGGTTACGCTGGTCGCCACGCATGTGCATCCGGACCATACAGGCTCGGCTATCGATTATTTCCCGGAGATTTATATCAATCCGGCTGATACGATAGGTATACCGGAATTTATGCCGAATTATAAAGGCAAGGTCTGTTTCCTCACAGATGGCGAAATTCTAGATTTGGGTGGGCGTACCCTCGAAGTTGTCTTTACTCCCGGGCATACTCCCGGATCGACCACTTTTGTGGATAAGGATGCCGCTTATGGTTTTAGCGGCGATTCGTTCGGCTCCGGTAATCTATTGCTGGGAGTTGACTTCTCTACGCTAATATCTACTTGTAAGAAGATGAGTGCGGTGATCGAGAAATATGATATCAAATACCTCTACCCCGGACATTATTTCGGAATGAACAAGGAAACCCCTCAACGTGTAAAAGACATGATCACGATGAGCGAGGATATCCTGTCCGGCAAAGCACAAGGCGAGCCTAACCCACAAGGTATGTTGGGGCTAGACCGAGTATACACGAAGTATGGGGTTCGTATAAATTATAAGAAGGAGAGTATGAAATAAATATGAGAACAAGTAGATTTAGCATATATTAATCTTAATATATACAGAGGTTCAAGCTCCTATGATAGAAATACCCCCAAAGTTGTCTATTTAACTCTAGGGGTATTTTATTTTGGAATATTAATTATTCAAAATCCGAACAGTCATATTCATTTTGATTATGATAATCTATGAAACATGTATATTTCATATTTATAGGAGGTCGTACTTGATAAAATTTACCTGCTCTTAGGTAAAAATGGTCATTAGTCCAATTTCCTCGATCTAAATATGTAGTGCCTATTGTTTCTGTCATGCGATGACCATATGCAATTGGATACTCTATGCCTTTTGTTTGATTATGAAAAGTGAGGTTTTGATCTAGTTTTACCTCTCTTGCTTTACTAACACTATAATTAGGTCCAACATATTGTTGTAATATAAGGCGATTTATATTAAATCCAATATAGTTTTGGGCTATCGTTTTGATTGAACAGGCTTTATCTGCATAAAACCTTAAATAAACATTAGCATCAGTATACCATGATTTAACATTTCCACCTGATACATCTTTGGTTATATCATATTCAAGTCTTGCATAAACAGGATCACTGTCTATATCTATTTTGAAATTAATGCGATATGGAGAATCGTCACTATAGTTTGCAAAAGAACAAAAAATTGGTTTACCTGGTGAGGATGCTGAAAACTCTCCTCCCTCTGTAATATAATTTGTGAATTCTTTAATACCTCCTATAGTTTTAACTCCTGTGACCCCTGATCCTCCTGCTATGAAAACTTTCATTTCTGCGCTATTGAAAAAGGCTTCTTGCTCCTTTGTGAGTGTATTATTCTTGTTAATAAATAGCGAATTAAAAGTTTCTTTCACTAATTTGTTAGCTTTTTCATAATCGTAATTTGTTTCTAGTGTGAGAATACCTATTCTTCCATAGGCAATAGAGCTAACGTATACAGGTGAGTATCCTCCTGGTATAGTTCCTGAAATTAGACCATTACTAGGAATATCCATGTCTAATGTGAAATATTTCTGAATAAATTTTATGCAAAGTCCAGAGCTGCGTATGATTCTATATTTATTTTGATATTGCGCAGAAGAAGTTCCCCAAAACAATAATCCTGTATTTTCATTAGAGCCAAAAGTCATTTTTAATTCATCATATGATACAAATTTTTGAACATCAAAACTTAATGTTGCACTTTGTTTTCCTATATTATTTTGTTGCATTAGATCCATGACAAATTGTCTGATATTCAATAAAGAAGGCTCTTTTATAGTTCCTCCTACTTTTTTAGCAGGAAAAGAGACAGAGACATGGACCGGATTGTTTTTTACAGGTATTGGAGTAAATCGTGTCTCTGCAATGCTAGATGCTTCCAATATTGATCCCGGGTATATGTATCTATTCATATTGTCTGGTATTACCATTTCATCCGATCGGGCTGTAATTGTTCTTCCAAATCCATTTGCCCATGCAATATCGGAGATAATATTTACACTTTTTGTAATCGCTTTTTCTTCTAAAATATTTTTAGCAAGAAAAGGTATATGATTATGAGCTGTTATTGTGACAGTGGGTTCAGGATATTTCTCTAAGATTCCTTTAGTCTTATTATGAATAAGGCTATCATCATTTGAACATGATAATCCTCCAAATATGATGATTGTAAATAAAAATATTGATGTAATTCTCATAGTATAATTATTTATAAGGTATGTTTACTCTGAATTTTGCGTAGAATGGAGAATCATCACTTAAGTAGCTTGCTGAATAAAATATAGGATCTCCAGGAACATCCTTACTAAATTCTCCTCCAGCTATAATAAATTCCTTAAATCCGTTAATTCCATCCACTGTTTTCACAGAATAGCTACCATCACCACTTATGATTGCAATTTTTAAGTCTGCTTCACTAATTATTTTCGTTTGTTCACTTGTTAGCTCTAATTTCCCATTTATTATTTTTGCATCAAAGGCTGCTTTTACTGCTACTCTTAATGAATCATATGCATAACTAGAATCGAACATCATTACTCCCATTCTTCCATAGGTTATTGAACTTATATAAACAGGATCGTATGGACCAACATTTGATAATTCATTATTGTTTTTTAAAAGGCATCCATCTGCTGGTAAATCTAAATCAACTGTGAAATTTTTTTGTATAAATTTAGCTACTAATCCACATTTCTTCCTGATCTTTCCTTGCGCAACACTTGTAGATATGTTAAAAACACTTGCAACGTCTATATTGCAATTAAATGCTAATTTTAATTCATTATAATAGGTGAACTGATTCATGTCATAGATAAATGAAACAATCTGTTTGCCTGTCATCCCTTCTTGATTCATTATTTTACTTAAAGATGTTCTTTGCGACTGCAAGCTGGGCTTCTCTATTATATCTCCTACAATCTTAGCAGGAAAAGAGTAGGATATATAAAGAGGGTCTAATTCGTTTGTTAAGCGTTGAAAACGCTGTTCTTCTAGCGAGCCACCTTTCAGTAATGATCCCAAATAGATGTATCTCATTGTATTGGCTGTTGTACCGTGTTCATTTGTTTCATATATGAGTGAATGACCTTTTTTATCCGGCCAAACACTATCCTTAATGAGAAAGGTAGATCGTGTGGTTGCATTTAAAAGAGCTAAGTGTTCTTTACTGCCAGTTTCAATGTCTATGACTTTCTGAGGATATTTGGATAGTGTTAAGACTTGATCCTTTTTACTATTGTCTGGATTTTTGTATATATCTTCATTGTCAACGCATGAAGAAACTACAAGTGAAGCAGTTAGTAAGATAAAGATTTCTTTTTTCATGATAATATATATTTATAAGGTGAATAATTGCTGTGTTAATTTTGTTGCATTTTAATATAGGATCTTTATATATCAAATGTTCCAATTGAAATATTTATGATCGGAAGGATAAGATACTGCTCTCCTTTAGTTTGTGGTTGCTCAAATATTTGCTCATAGATTGGAGATGGTTTTAGGTCAAAATTTAAATTTGCATTTTTAGTGTAAAAAGCACAAAACCATTCAGGAATTCCATTCATGTTGTATGCTCCATATCTCTCGATAATTATTTTGTAAAAACCGATTTCTTTCCCTTCTTTTACTATATTAGTAATACCTCCATAATTAGTTCCAATCTTATATTTTAATCCTTTTAAAGGATGGTGCTCTTTTTCTGATAATTTGTTGTTAATATATTTTTCTTTTATACATTGCAGAGGTATTTCGAATCTGCCTCCGGCTGAATGTAGTATGAAGGGATTTTCTTTAGTTATAATCAAATATTTAAAATCTACTTTGTTTTTTGAGATTAACTCAATTAATTTGTATTTAGTCTGATTATTGTCAAAATTAGTATTAACGAGGGTCTTTTTTTCAACTAGTAATTCATACTCATACCCTTTTTCATAATGGAAACCCTCGATCGCAGAAATATTTATTTCTTGAAAATCGACTTGATTTTCTTCTTTTGCTAGTATATATTCATGATTTTCAATATCTTCATTTTGGATTCTATTTGTTTCTGATAAAAGAAATATTTTGACAGTTTCTGTTTTGATTAGAGGGGTGTCTTCTTTATTACAGCTGCTTGTATAAAGTGCTAATAATAATATATTTAATAAATGTCTAGTTTTCATATATTGAATTTTATGTATATTTGTGTAAATATTTACTTTGTTAAAGTAGATATTTATTGATTTTATAGTGATGAATATATATTAACTACTTGAGATGCCGTATGAATAAATGATAATTTTTATCATGATTGTTTTCTTTGTAAAAGTGAAGGTTTCTAAATTATTGATTTTTGCTGTAAATAACAAAGCTGCTAATCTTTATATAATTTATAAATGTGATTATATTTGTGCTAGTTTGTATTTCTTCCTAATGTTTTCAAGGATACTAAATGTCTTATCCAACTCCTCCTTCGTATGCATAGCTGTTAAGCTGAAGCGAAGACGGGATAATTTTTCCGGTACAGCTGGATAACTGATTGGGTTTACATATATTCCTTGCTCAAATAATATGCGAGCTGCTTCTTTCACATAGTGTTCATTACGTACCATTACGGGGAATATCGCTGATTCGGTATTACCATAATCAAGACCTAAGGTTTCAAGTCCGGTTTTAAAATATTCGATATTGTCGGCTAGTGTGTTTCTCCATTGGGGTTCTTGGTCAATCAGTTGGATGGCTTTTATTGCGGATGCGGCGGTTTGGGGTGTAGCGGCAGCGGAAAATATATTTTGCCTTGAATAATATCTGAGTAAAGTTATGATCTCTTTTCTGGCTATGGCATAACCTCCCACGCATCCGAAAGCTTTGCTGAATGTTCCGGTAATTATATCTACTTTGTCGAGAAGATCATAATCCTCAATAATTCCTCGGCCTGTTTTGCCTAATACACCAATACCATGAGCGTCATCAACAATGAGGAATGCGTCATGCTCTTTACATACGGTATAAATTTGATCAAGAAAGGCGATATCCCCATCTTGGGAGTAAACGCCATCAATAATTACAAAGCGATTTTTGAAGCTCTTTGCGTTGTTTAGGACATGCACCAAGGAATCGATGTCGTTGTGAAGGAACCTCTTTGTATTGGTACATAAACAACCGTCAAATACACTCGCATGAGTAAACATATCCATGATTGCGATATCTTCTTTACCCATCATGGCTAGTAATGTGCTACAATTTGCGGCGTATCCGGATGTATAGGTTATTGCATACTCATTTTTCAAGAAATGAGCGATCTCTTGCTCTAACTGCTCATGCAAGAAGTTGTGCCCGCCAATCAAAGGGCTGGCCCCCGCTCCGGCTCCATATTGTTCAAGCGCATCAATCCCTGCTTTTATAACCTCTGGATGGTGTGATAAGCCCAGATAATCATTGGAAACGAAACTGATCATTTCTTTTTCTTTATTTGAATATGGATCGATCACTCTCATGTGGGCACTAGAACCGGTCAAAGAGATGACACGATAAGGTAAATGCTGGATTCTATGTCTATACGATATATAATCATCAACCTGTTTTGCTCTGGTTAATAAGTCTTGACCTCTATTTTCGAAGTCTTTTAATGTCATGTTGTCAAATTCGTTTTGCATATAAACTCCTCTCTTTTAATTTGACAAAATTATTGACAGTTATTATATTATGAAATGAAACTATTTTAATTATTTACTTAGGTTTCTTGCTTTATAAAGAAGATTTAACACAACAGATTCTTCATTATAATTCTCTAACGCAAAAGTGGAACGAAAAATAAGTTGTCTTATTAATGAACTTTTCTCCTTATTTGACTTAATCTTTGAGGGGTGACTCCTATGTAAGATGCCAAATACTTTAATGGTATATTATTAATCAGTTCTTTTTCTTTGGTTATAAGATCCTCATAAATAGCTTCGGCGGAGGAACCAAGTAGCAAGGTCTCTCTCGTTATTTTCCGGCATAAAGCATCTTCGAGAACAATTCTTGCGATCTTATTTATGTTTAGGGAGGTTTGATATAAATCTGCTAAGTCTTGCTTCGATAATTTCCAGATTACACAGTCTGTTAATGCTTGTATATGTATGAGTGATGGCTGATTTTCCTTAAGGGAAAAGTACGAGTTGGCGAATTCACCCGGGAAAGAAAACCAAAAGGTGACTTCTTTGTCCGGATCACCATATTCTTGTGCAGTCCAATAGCGTAGGATACCACTTTCTATGAAATAAAGATATTTTTCGTAATCACCGATTCTTATGGTAAACTCGTTTTTCTTGATTTCTTCACGTTCGAAGTGTTCACAAAAAAATTGTTGTTCTTTGTGTGTTAATCGTAGTCCTTTATTTAAGGAGTCTATAACGTTAACGGATTGCTCTATTAATAATGCGATGTTGGTTTTCATGTGTTTAGTATGTTTAGCTGGTTATGTTAATATATTCTAAGAACAAAGATAATGCTAAAAGCTGGATAATCAAGATTTATTCAAGGTAACTGCACCAAAATATCTATGAAATAGAGATTAGGAAGAAATACTGTTCAGATCTGATGATAAGGTAGGCTTATTGTATATTTCCATATACGCTCTTGTTTTCTGTCGTGTGATTCAGTAAAAACATGTACGTGTTTTCCGAAAAACATGTACGACTTTTTCCAAAAACACGTACGTGTTTTGCGGAAAGTATAATCGTCTTTTTAAGATGTTTATGTTCAATGATTTATATAAGAACATTATTTACGTGCTTATTGTCTAGGATTTGCCTTGGGATACGTATGCTCTAAATAGACTCCGGATACTGAAAATCGGGTGGGAAAAGTAAACAGGGATCGTTGGCAAACTTACCAGCGATCCCACTAAATCCCTATTATAATTTCGCTTGATTCACTTGCGGCGTGCGGATACCCGGTTTCAATTCTCCGTTGATGATGGTTAATCGGCCATCTTGGATAACCGCTCCCGCTCCGGCACGGGCCAACTGCTCATATTCGCCCAGATCGCTCCATGCTTTCGTGGATAGGTCGTATTGAAGTAAGGTGGTATTGAATCGGTACCATTCTACCGGATGGTGCATATAGGCCTTGGCTTCCGCTTGCAGGCGGGTAATGGCCGCTGAATCTTGCGCCGCCTCCGCTTTCGCTAAATGGATCGGTCGGGCGATGGCGGCTAGGAAACAATCGTAGTTCACACCTCCCATAAATAAGATTTTATCCGTTTGGAAAGTCACGGCACAGCCTCCTGTTAGGGTACGGTTCGCTCCGTCCTTAAACGGGGGAAGAACGGTCTCTTGTTGCCAGGTAAAAGTTGCCGGGTCGAATACCAATACATCCGTCGGGACGATCGGTTCCTCTTCGTTTAGGATGGGCTGGAAGCCTCCGGCTAGATAGATACGTGTGCCGTTGGGACTTTCTCCGGTCGCTAATACCGGCTGTACACGGGCTGCTCCCGGGAAGTCCGGTAGTTGTTCCCATCCCTTTTCGATATTCGCTAGGTTGAGGCGTAAGAAGGTATGGCAGGGCTGTCCGTTCTCATTTCCCCCTGCTACGTAAATCTCCTGTCCGGTAAAAGCAGCCGAGAGATTATCCATTGGAGATGGTAAGGAGGGTAAGGCGCAAACCGTTACCTCTCCTTTCGTGGGGTTATAGGAGATGCGGGAGACCTCCACCAAGGAAGAATCACTGTTGTTTCCTCCGATGCAAACGATACCTTCTGGGGTGGAAACCGTAGCGCCGTAGGCGACGGGACGAGGCAGTCGGTCGATCTCTTTCCAGCCTTCGGGAAGAAGGACGAATATCTCGCTATAATATCGCTTGGCTCCTCCCTCGGTGACGGGTTTGTCCGGAAAGTTGCAACCTCCGGCAACGATCAATACGCCGTTATGGATGCCGGCGAACGGGGCGGAAACGCCAAGGGAAGCCGTATCGGCTGCTCCCGGTAGATCCGGTAATTTTGTCCAGTTTATCATGGTGTTCTGTTTTTTAGATACAGGCTGGCCGCATCCCGCTACGCAGAGTAGCAGGAGGAACAACCAGCCGGTGATTTGTTGTTTATTATGCATAGCTTATTCTTTTATTGCCCGGAACGTAGAGGCCGGCATGCCCGCCTCGTTTATAAGATTCGCTCTCGTGAAGGGTTGCCAGCCGTAGCGTACCAGCTTCGGGTGAGTCACTTGATCGTTCCACACCTTTACTTTCCCGTTCTCTACCACGGCTTGCGCCGGATAGTAAAGTCCTTCCTGCTCGGCGATCTCGAATGTACGGATGGGGTCCCCATCGGAAGTTGTCAAGCCCTTTGCGTAATCGAAAGTGATATAGGCGGCGTTATCGGTAAACGTTGCGCTGCGGAACAAAGGGCCGGATGGGATTACGTTATGTCCGTAGGTCTTGTTCAAGGCCCAATGTGCCAGTCGTTCGCCAATCTCTTTTTTTCGGGTAGGGTGAACGTTTAAAGAATCCCCGCGATCGCTACTAACGGCCATACCCGTATTCGATACGGTTTGCGCCAGGCGGCGTTGGCTGTCCCTGAACCAAGTCCAACTCGGGCGGTCTATGCTGGATAGTTGGACATAGTAGAAAGGCAGGGCTGCGTTCCAATTCTGGCGCCAGCTGTTCACCAATAACGGGAATAATCGTTCGTGTACTTTCATATTATGGGCGTTCGATTCTCCTTGGTACCAAATAATCCCTTTGATGGGATATCGATGAAGGGGTTGGATACCCGCCTCGAACAGATAACAAGGCTCATACGGATGGCGTTGGAGCGGGTTGGACGCTTGCTTGATGTTTAAGGCCGCCCGTTCACGTACCCAATCTTGGATAAAGTCGTTCTTCGTCCAATCCTGTAAGATATCCGGAAACTCGAATTCCAGTGTTTTCCGGTCGATCCATGCCTCCGTAGGCGAGCCGCCAACAGCGTTCAATATCAATCCTACGGGTACTTGTAAGCTATCGGCCAGCATACGCCCGAAGGCAAATCCTATGGCCGAGAAGCGTGCGGTATTCCGCGTGTCGCATACTTCCCATTGGGCGTCGTGGTAATATTGCAGGCGGTTCAATGAATCCAGTACGGAAGCGTCCCATTCCACGGCGTAGGTCTCCCAGCGGGGCTTTAGGTCGAATAAACGGATTTGCGAGTGTTGTTTCGCGTAATCCAATTGTTGCTGTTGTTCTTCCTTTACGCTCTCGTTTACCCGGAACGCCATGTTGGATTGTCCGGAGCATAGCCAGACTTCCCCGGCTACTACATCCCGATAGTTCAGCGTGCGGCTGGGGGTAGAAACCGTTAAGGTATAGGATTTCCCGCTTACCCGTAAGGGATCGAGCGTGACAGTCCATTTCCCGTTCGTACCGGCTACGGTCTCCTTCCTTTGTCCGGCGAGGGTAACGGTTACTTTCTCCCCTTGGTTGGCGATGCCAGATATAGGAAGCGGTTGATCCCGTTGCAAGACCATCCGGTCCGAATAGATGGCAGGAAGCTGTAATCCTCCGTAATCGCCGGTTAGCGCCCCATAAACGGTGCGGGCCAAGATACCGGCACCTTCAGCGTTTGGATGCAATGCGTCGGGCAATAGATCCGGACGGTCATATAATCCTTCCTGCAAATCGACCAAGGTCGCGCCGGCTATCCGGGCGATTTCTTCGATAAGCGCTTGCTCCATCCAGTACCAGTCTCTTGTACCGGATTTAAAACGAGGATGGCGGTGAGATATCGGAGTCATACGACAAACCCATACCTTGCATCTCGGATTGGCTTTCCGGAAGGATTCGATCAAGGAAAGATAGTCCCGGACGAAATCATCCCGGTAATTCGGCCATGCCCGAGGGTCCGTATCGTTCAATCCCAGATGGATGATCACGTAATCCCCGGCAAACCTCAGTGCCTTTTGATACGCCTCTTGTTGGGTATAAGGACGATATCCCTTGTTTAATAAAGTAGCCCCGCTATGCCCGAAGTTCTCCACTTCGTAGGCATCTCCAAGCATCTGTTGCAATTGGGCCGGGTAGCAGTTTGTTTCCCTGTTCTTGATTCCGTAGCCGTAGGTCACGCTATTACCTACGCAAGCCACCTTGATCTTTTGCGCTTGGCTCATAAATGCGAAAGCGAGGAAGATGGATAAGATTCCTATTATTTTTCTCATTTCATTCAACCGAATTAGACGTTATTTAAGTTGTTTATCCGGAGAGTAAACCAGTCCTTCCACCGCTTTCTCTCCATCCGGGGTGACGCAAACGAACGTAAACATCCATTTCACCAGACGGACCTCGGGGGTATTGAACGTACCGACCGGAAGCTTCATGAACACCTTGTTCCAGCCTTTTTCCAGATGGACCGGGGTTGGTTTACGGCTTACGCAGTTCTCGTTCCCCAGTGGGATCTCATTGGACTTCTCCCGGTGGGTAGCGGTCCATACGGGGGGCGTTATCTCTTGATCATTTACCCAGATACGGCTTTCTTTATAATCCCATTTTCCTTGCATTGGAGGTAGATCCATTTCAGAACGGCTATAATTTTGAAATTCGATCCACGTACCTACCTCTTGCGCCTTGGGCGAATAGATCCAAGTCCATGCGTAAGCGGTATGGTTCGGTTGCGGGTCTTTATAGGCACCGGGAACCAGCGGTCCCCAGACATGGCGCAGGTAGATACCGGCACCGATGGCGTCGTGCGTACCGTAATTTTTCCCTTCATAGGTATATTGCGCTTGAAGCGACTTTTCCGGAGGGAAAGAACGGGTCAGTTCCCCATCATTCGGGAAAGGGTCGGTGATACGCCATCTCACGTTGGTTTGCTTGACGTAGGCGAACGGGTATCCTTGGAAATGATGTTCTTTATGCCATAACATCCGCCGCTCAAAATCGACAAATGCCTTATGTTCCTCGTTATCGGGATCGATAGGCAGCATCGTTCCGTTCTTATCGAAATATTGATAGCCGCCGCCCAACCAAGAACGTTCGGCGATCGCTAATAGATTCGGATACAAATTATTCTCCCGGATCAATTTGTCCTCCGGCTGTACGACCCGGTCGTGCCATACGGCAAGGATCGTACCCGCCAAATCATGGCTTCCTTGCGGTTCATTGTAAATACGGCTTTTGTATAAGCCGATCAAGTCGGCGAACGTATCAAAATGGTTGATATAATGGAAACGGGAGTCGATCGCAGGAATGCCCGGTCGCGCTTTTCCCCGGTAACTCCACATTTGCTCCATGTCGATCTCACCCGGTTTGTACTTCCATCCCGGGTTCCAAGAGATCACTTGTTTCCCTTTCGCACGGATATAAGCGACCATCTCGGGTACGAACTTCGGATTGGTAAACTTTACCTCGTCCGTACCGATATGTAAGTAAGGAACCTCCTCGAATACCTCGCAAACCTCATCCATCAATAGTTTTAAGATCGCCATACCCTCCTTGCTCTGCATATCATGACGGAAGGCCCGTATGAAAGCGGCGCTATGTCCCGGCATATCTACCTCCGGGATGAGTAGTACGTTATGTTCTTTACAAAAGCGAACCAGCTCCTTTGCCTCCTCGATCGTGTAATATTTTCCGGGCATACGGCTCATATTGCAGCTGTCGTTCAGCATCGGAAAGATCTTGCTCTCCAGACGCCAAGCTTGGTTCTCCGTGAGATGCCAATGAAATACGTTCATCTTGTAGCGGGAAAGTACCTCGATCTCCCGTTTCAGTTCTTCCATGGAGATATAGCTCCGCCCTACGTCTTGCATGAATCCTCGTATGCGGAAAGCAGGCCAGTCGGTGATCTCGCAACCTTGGATGGAATATCGCTTCCCTTGCCGCTCGGTCAGTTGGCGCAAGGTTTGTATCGCCCAATAAGCTCCTTGCTCGGATACCGCCCGGATGGTTATCCCCCGGGAAGAGACGCTTAGTTGATAAGCCTCCTCGGAGTTGAGGGGGATTCCGTCCAATTTGTCAACCAAGGAAACCTCTATCTTGTATCGGCTGTCCGGTTGGACGCTTACCGGCAGCTCCTCCAAGAATTCCATTAGGATGGAACGGAGTTTCCCTTCGGAAGAAACTGCGATTTCCTTCGGATGGAACGAAGCGTTTGTCCGGACGTATTTTTGGGGCAAGGGCAATAAAACAGGATTCCGGGCCATCAGAGGCCCGGAATACAAGAAACTTAAAACAATTGCAAAATGCAGTATATATCGCATATACTTAGATTATTGATGAATGAGATCCTGTAATTTGATAGCTTGGAAGGTCATATGCGCTACGCTTGACTCGTAGAAGATTCCTACCGTTTCCTTATCGATCATCGAAAGACAGGAATATCCCCACCCCTCGGCCTCGTCTAATAAGACTTGATGCTCCGTGGGCCAAGTAAGTCCACCGTCCAGACTCGCCTTGATCGTGATATGATTACGCCCTTTCGTCGTGTTCGGATTGGAGAAGAGTAGAAGGTCCTTGCCGGTGATGTTGTCTTTGGCATTTACCTTGATCAAGCTGGCCATGCAAACGGATTCCTGTAAGGCACTACGGCTGGAAGGATGCTCTGTCCATGTCTTGCCTAAATCCTTTGTGGTGGCCACGGCACGGCTACCGCCCCGGTTATCACGCATATTTAACATCAATACGCCCGGCTCTACCTCGGCAACTTGCGCCTCTGTGGTATTCGTGCGGGCTAAGTTATGCAGGTGCCATGTTTTCCCGCGGTCTTTGCTATACATAATGCCGGCGTTGGGCACACGGGTAGCGTCGATAAACTGGATCGGGAAGACCAAGGTACCGTCTTGCATCGTGATGCCTCGTCCCGGGCCTTGCAATAGGAAATACCAAGACGGGTCTTTTACTTGGGAGGTGATATTGATCGGTTCGCTCCACGTCTTACCATCGTCCTCACTTTTCACGAGCATAAGTTGGGCGGTCTCGTCCGGTGTCATTCCCGGCATGGAGTTCCACCAAGCCCGTTCGTTACCCATACCATGCGTCCATGCGGCTACTACCCAGATCGTATTGGTCTTTTCGTCTACCAAGATCGATGGGTCTCCCACGCCGTTTTGTCCGTGGGGCAGGCCATCCGTTTGTTTGAAAGTCATGGCTACTCGCATCGGTTCCCAAGTTTGTCCCTTATCGGTACTGCGGCTTACTCCGATATCGATTTTCTCTTGTAGGTCCACGCTGTTATTATAGCGAATATCGTAGACTCCGAGTAATGTTCCGTTATTCGTCGTCACTAATCCCGGGATGCGGAAGGCCGCCGATCCGTCATCCCCGGCTTGGCGTACGCCGATACCTACATGGCGTTCGTCCACCTTTCCTTTCCAAGTGATGTCGATCGGTTTGTTGTTGATCTGTGCGTTAGGCATCGTGGTCGCTACTTTTGCCAATAAGGAAGTCTCAGGCTTCATCTGGATACTTACCCAGAAATAGTTGATGCCTTTAAGCATCGGTTGCTTAGAGGTTAGTTTTACCGTGCGCGACAAGGGGGCGGTAACCTCATCTTGCCGTACGGAATAAGATTCAAGAGCCTTACGGGTATTTCCCGGTATATGGCTGGATATGTACGTAACGGGACTGAAATGTTCCCCTTTGCGGGATGGAGCTTCCACTCCGCTATAAAATAGACGTATCGCTTGGATGTCCGACAGGTCGACATTGTCTCCGATCTGTATCGTGATCTCGTTTAATACATCCCCTTTTTGGGCCGGTATCCGCATCTCGTAAAGTACATTGTCGATCCGGTCTATCAAGATGGGGATTTGTTGCTCTCGCACATAAAGACTGTCTGCCGCAAAAGCCGTTTGTACGATGAAAAGAAGGCAGAAATACAGGAAAGTTTTTTTCATGATGTTTTTTGTTTGTAGGTTGAAATTAATAGATATGTGAATTCCAAAGGTAGCGATATTCATTCATATGAACAAAGCCCCTTTGGAATTCGTGCCAAAAACCTAGTTATATCCAATCGCCTTAAACCTATGTACGATTAGTATCCGGGAGTCTGTTTCAATGCGGGGTTGTTTGTCAATGCCCCTTCATTGATCGGCCATAATAAACGTGATTCTTGTGCTGTGGTATATTTTAATACATAATCCTTACCGAAGCGTCTCAAGTCGTACCAACGTTTACCCTCAAAGAAGAACTCGCGAAGTCTCTCTTTAAGGATAGCTTCCATCACATTCTCGTCGCCCGCCTCAAACGGGTTATCGTTATAGAAACTTCCTTTGTCATTCGGATAAGCCACCTCGTTCTTATGTGCGTTAAAATATTCGGAACCGTAAGCACGCTCGCGAACGGCGTTGATCTCTGTAGAAGGATCTTCTCCGAGCAAGGCCTTAGCCTCGGCTAATAATAGCAAGGCATCCGCATAGCGATAGATAGGATAATCATCGTACCAACTTCTCTCGTTACTACCTTCCAAGGTGGTTCCTTGGAACTTGTATTGGATTGGCGCGATATACTCCAAGGTGCCGTCTTCGTGCTTTTTATAAACGGCCTTCAAGGTACCTTTCAAGCGGGTATCACCTTCGCGGAATGATTTTAGGTAATGATCTTTCTTTACTTGGTAGCGCATTAAGCCTTGTAGGTTGTATCCCGGTATTTCAAGGAATGGAGTTCCTGTCTCGTCACAGTAGCCTGCCATGTACTCACGTTGAGGTACCATATTGTTACGCCAGTTATAGTCTCTCCACATCATGAAATCATCCTCCTTACCACTATGGAGTGCGAAGATCATCTCGCTGTTCTCCTTATTGTTGAAAGAGAAAACGTCCGTGAATTTCTCTTGCAGCTTTAAGTTGCCGTTTTGTTGAAGATCTTGCAAGGCTGTCTTGGCTACGGTATAATCGCCCGTGCCGCCACCCATCTGGCGTCCGCTCCATAGATAAACCTCACCTTTCAGCATCAAGGTAGCGGGTTTAGACCAATAACACTTTCCTTGTTTATAAGAATAATCTCCGCCAAAAGCTTTTTCCGAGGCATCGATATCCTTCTTGATCAGATCCATCACCTCACTCGCTGGAGAAGCGGCCTTATCAAGGTGAGAGATATCCAATTCGCTACCTAAGGTTGGCTCTGTAGTAATGATAACGTCTCCCCAAGAGCGTAACAAATGGAAATAGATATAGGCGCGTAAACCGTAAGCCTGCCCTAAGTAATAGTTCTTTTCGGCCTCGCCTAATAAATCGGTCTCGTTCGTTCTACGGATCATCAAGTTGATTTGGTTCAGTGTCGTATAAAAATTAGCGAAGTTGCTGATTCCTGTAAACTCTGCGTTGATCGTGTTGTATGAGAAACGCTCTACGCCTTGGGTAGCCTCGCCTCCGAACGGCTGATCTCCGTAGATGTCCGAGCGAGGTTCGCCCAATACGAATATGTTATAACTGGATTGTGAACGGAGCAATCCGTGTAAACCTATGTTGAATGCCTTAAACTGGTCCGGGGATTTCCAATAGTTTGCGTCGGAAATACTACTTACGGGTTCCATGTCCAAGGAGTCGCATCCGCTGAAATTCAGTAATGAGACTGCTGCCATCATGGCTATAATTATCTTTTTCATAAATGTCTGTCTTTTTTAATGGGTTTGACTAAAATGTTACGGATAAACCAAGAAGAACCGTTTTAGGAGTTGGGTATCTACCGTTATCAAGACCTTGACCATAGGTAGTATCTACCGCCGGTTCCGGAGATACACCGGTATATCCTGTGATGTAGAACAAGTTTTGTCCGGTTACATAAACAGAGGCATTGCTCATCAAGGCTTTGTTAATCCATTTCTTTGGTAGGTTCCAAGTCAATGTGATTTCACGTAAAGCTAGATAATCACCCTTTTCGTAGAAGCGGGAGCTGTTGTTGTCAACTGCTGTCAAACCATTGTTGGAGCGAGTAATATTCTTCTTGCTCAACTGATCGGCATAGTAGAACTTAGGTATATCCGTATCCTGGTTTGTCTCCGACCAACTGTCTTTCACCATATCGATGATGTTAAACGAACCTTGATATTGTCCAAGTGAACGTGCGGCTAAGTCGTTATACAGCGTATGCCCTAACGCATAATCAAAACGAGCGTATAAAGAGAAATCTTTATAGCCTAATGTCGTGGAGAAACCACCGGTTACTGTCGGGAAAAGATTACCTACTTTCACGCGGTCTAGATTGTTGATTACGCCATCATTGTTCAAGTCGGCCCAACAAACGTCACCCGGCTCGATCGGTTGCTTACCTGCCTTATCCTTTAAAGCTTCCCATGCGGCGGGGCCATACAATTCTCCAATTGCGTCGTAGCGGTTATTGGCATTCGCTTTCACGTCATCCCAATCCTTGAAGATATGATCTTGCTTGAAGGCAAATAAATCACCCAGCTTACCTCCTTCTTGTTTTCCGCCAACCCATACGACTTCACCCTTTTGCGGGTCGTATACTTGGTAACCTCCTTGGCGGTTATTTTCGTTCCCATTGGCCGGAAGCTTGACAATCTTGTTCGCTACCGTAGATAAGTTTGCTGATACATCCCAACTGAATCCGTTTACGTTGTTTAGGATATTCGCTTTTACTTCCATCTCGAAACCTTGGTTACGTAAAGTTCCCAAGTTGGTTTTGATGCTGTTGAAACCAGTGTAATTAGGTAAATCCAAATCTGTCAACAAATCGGAAGTCGTACGATTATAATAGTCTAGGATAAAGCTCAAGCGATTGTTGAAGAATCCTATATCCAAACCTACTTCGAAAGATTTACTTTGCTCCCAACGTAATCCACCGTTTACCAATTTGTCATTATAGAAACCTACAGAGCCATCATAGTTTGTTATGATCGATCCGTTCGCATCTTTCTGCCCATAGCTGCCATATACGTCATAGTATCCTAATCCGTTTACGTTACCGTTCACGCCGTAGCTGATACGAGGCTTCAGGTTAGAGATCACATCTACCAACTTCGATTCCTTAAAGAACTCCTCTTCCATGATATTCCAACCAGCGGAGATACCCGGGAAGAAGCCCCAACGGTTATCGCTCAACTTGGAGATTCCGTCATAACGAGCTACGACCGATAACAGGTATTTGTAATTGTAGTTATAGTTTACACGGGCAAAGCCAGAAAGGATACGATAGCCTTCCTTGTAGCTATAGGTATAGGTACGATTACTACCAGCGTTCAAAGTAGGGATGTCATCCGACGGAGAATTTTCGGTCCTTGCGTTCAGCGTATATTGATGCCAATTGAAATACTCGCCACCAAGCATTGCCTCCAGATTGTGTTTTTCTTTGAATGTGTCTGTGTACGTCAAAGTAACACTATGTTGCTGTTGGTTCTGCTTTATATATTTGGCCTCAGCCTTACGGGTAAGATTCGGGCTAGTGGCGTTTTGTTGTTGGTAAGATTTCTCGAACTTATCTGTTTGATCGTCTACGTGGTATAGGGCGCTATTCTCTTTCAAGATTAATTTCTTCGGGATGATCTCTAGATCAAAACCGATATTATAGGTAGAGCGGCGGGTTCCATTCGTATTCGTTAATTTATCTTTGTAGTAAAGAGGGTTTCCATCACCCGTGCCGAAGCCTGAAGCGGGAGATCCGTCTTCCATGTATGGGTTCCATGTAGGGCGTTGGCTCATTGTGCGATAGAAGAACTCATATGATCCGATCCAAAGACCCGGCTGGCGAGACCATGTATAAGTCGTTCCAGCGTTGACTGTCAAGATCGGAAATATCTTATAGGATCCATTGAATGTCCCGGAGAAACGCTCGTAGCTGGTTCCCTTAATGAGACCGTCTTCTTTGTAGTAACCTAAGCTGGCTGCGAATGTACCTTTGTCGTTACCTCCTGTGATATTGATATAATGATCTTGCGTGAAAGAAGGGTCTTGGAAGGCTGCGTCTTTCATTTGCCCTGAGTAATCCTTGAATAAGATTTGTTTATTCGGATCGGTTGGGTCTTGCATTTGTTGCCAACCTTCTGCCAAGAGGCCTTTGGTACTGTCATCCAAATAACGGATATCAAATAGGTCATTCCCGATACCGTATCCCATTTGGTTATCCATGCCTGAACGTCCAGTTCTTTGGTATCCTAAGCGATTGTAGTAAATATAATCGTGAGCGTTTAAGTAATCATAACCTGTGCGAGCAAAGTTGGCACCTCCCTTGAACTTGTAAGAGACGGAAGCGGATCCTTCTTTACCACGTTTCGTGGTAACCAAGATTACGCCACCATTGGCACGGGCACCGTAGATAGCGGTTGAGGCTGCGTCTTTCAATACTTGGATAGACTCGATGTCGGAGGGGTTGATGTCGGCCAATGAGTTGCGCACGATACCATCTACAACGACCAATGCGCCATTATCCTTACCTGTTATGGTAGCTCCGCCACGAAGTACGATATTTGGGTTTGCTCCCGGCTGACCGGTCGTGTTTACGACGCGCAAACCAGATACGGTTCCTTGCAAGGATTGTCCGGCGTTAGACATCGCTGCGTTTTCCAGTACGGCGTTATCCAATTTAGAGATAGAGGTTGTCAAGGTCGCTCTCTTTTGTGAGCCACCGTAACCGGTTACCACTACTTCGTCTAGCTGTTCGGCGTTTTCTTGTAGGATCACGTCTACTTTGGCTTTCCCAGCTACTGGAATTTCTTGTGTCTTGTACCCAATGAAAGAAAATACTAATGTGGCGTTCTTGTTGGATACGGTGAGAGTGTAATTACCGTCGAAATCGGTAATCGTTCCATTTGTCGTGCCTTTTTCAACGATAGACGCACCGGGGACACCCATGTTATAGGTATCCAGCACTGTTCCGGAGACTGTCTGCTCTTGTCCGTACATAAATGCCGGAAGTAGGAGCGCAAGCATTAAGAGCAGTAGATTCTTCTTCATAATGAATTACTTTTTTGTTGTTTATTTAGTTTATTGGATGAGATTAATTAGCATTCGTCGGTCATATTAGCGACTTTCGGACGTAAGAAGATCACTTGGATTAAAAGTGCGATGAGTACCAATCCGGCTAGCATGGCGAAGTCATGGCCAAGATTACCAGCGTCGGTAGATTTTCCTAGTATATCCGTGATGGCGGCTCCGGCAAATACACCGGTCATATTCATAATTCCATAGGCTGTAGCCCGATAACGGGGGGAGATGAATTGGCAAAGGATAGGCATATTATTGGCGTCGAATATACCATAACCGATACCGAAGCAAAGACCACCGCCGATAATCATCGGGAAGTTGTGCCCAAATCCTAGTAATAGGAGAGAGGGTATCGTTAATGCCAAACCGATGGCGCCTGTGTATACACGTCCCCGGACATTCCGCTGGATCCATTTATCGGATAAAATACCTCCGGCGATTACCCCTATAAAGGAAGAGATAGCGATCGTGAATGTAGATAACGGACCGGCCTCGGACATATCCAACGAGAGATTTTCAGCGAATAGGGTAGGGAGCCAGTTCTTTGTCGCCCAACCCGGTAAGCTCGGCGTGGCGAAATAAAGAAGAATGATCCAAAAAGCGATGTTCGTGAATAACATCCCTAATCCTTTAAACGCACCGGAAATCGGATTCTCTTTCGGATAATTTTCCAGTTTTACGGCTTGTTCCACATGATCTTTCTTATCGTGTAAGAAGATGATCAAGACCACGCTATAAGCGATGCCGATGATACCAAACCAATGGAAAGTCGTTTCCCACGTATAAGCGCTGGCCACCGTAGCTCCGAATCCCCCCAAGGCTTGGCCTACGTATAGACCTGTCATATGGATACCTACGGCTAATGAGCGTGTTTTCTCTTGGTGATAATCTGTGATAAGCGATAATCCGGCAGGAATATACAGGGCCTCACTGACCCCCATCAAGGCACGTAGGTAATAGATCTGATTGAAATCCGTGCAATACCCCATCATCAAAGTCACGAAGGACCAGACAAATAAGCTACCCACGATTAGCCACTTCCTGTTTACCCTGTCTGCCACCATACCGGCCACAGGGCTCATGAATCCGTAGATCCAGAGGAAGACCGCCATCAAACGTCCGAAGTTCGCCGCAGACTCTAGTTCCACGATATCCACCATCATAGCTGATTTCATGGTTGATAGCATCTGGCGATCCATATAGTTCAGTAAGGCGACAACCCATAGTAAACCGACTACGATCCAAGGATATAATTTCTTATTTTTCATTTGATTGAGGAAAATAAAAAGGAAAACAAAGCCTTAGAAACATCAGGAGCCACGGTTGTGACCCCTGATGTCAATTGACCAATTTTCAGTATTTTAGATAAAGTTATTTAGAAAGAATTTCGTCGCAGAGTAAACTACATTTGAGAAGCATTCTAGGAATGTGGAACGGACCTTTGAATAGATTGCCTTTGGCAGATTGAGAGAGACTACCATCGAAGTGTAGGTAGCCATACCATTCCCCATATTCTTTGTCGGGGAGATGATTAAATGTGTAATCGTTTATTAGTTTGTGCATTTCGAGATATTTGGCGTCGCCAGTCGCTTGGTAGGCGTAAAGCGTAGCGATAACCGCCTCGCATTGTGGCCACCAGAACTTCATGTCGTGCCAATACTCTTGGGGAGGGAAGTTTTTGCAATCCTTGAAATAGTTGATTCCGCCGTACGTCTTATCCCAGCCCCAGTCCCAAGACCAGTTGAGGATTTGTAAGCCCATCTCTTTCAGTTGAGGGTCCCATCCTCGGTATTTGGCCTCTTCTAAGATAAACCATGCGGTCTCGATGGAGTGGCCGGGATTGATGGTACGCCCGGCGATAGAGTCGATAAACTCACCGTTGGGTCCTACTGTCTCCAAGATAGCCTTGAATTCGGGATGCATGAAATCACGGCGTAGCTCGGCTATGGAATCATCGATTTGTTGTGTAAGTATGGGATCGTTTATGGCCTCACGGATGCGTGCCGCCGTATCGATCAGTATCATGCAGAAAGAATGGCCTTTCGCCACGAGACCTTCACGAAATTTAGGCTCCAATAATCCCGGGGTATTCTTATAGTGTAATACTTGCTTGAATAAGTTCACGGCCTTCTCAGCATAGCCTTTGTCGCCTGATGCCAATGCATAGTGAGCCATAGCGATCGCCGCGAAAGTCTCGGAGAATACGTAACGGCGTTTACGTACAGGGATGCCTGTCGCTGTCACCTCGAAGAACATACGTCCGTCCGTATCAAAACAATGTTTCTCGATGAAATCGATACCGTTTTTACAGGCTCTCAGCCATTCTTCGTTCTTCTCAATGTGATTATAGGCATATGCCAAGATAAAGGCGAATCGTCCTTGGAACCAAACGGATTTAGTGGAGTCCATCAGAGTACCATCCCGGTCTACGCAAGTAAAGTAACCGCCGTTCTCTTTGTCCAGTCCGTATTTCATCCAAAAAGGAAGAATATTGGAAAGAAGCTCATTCCGATAGGTCTTGCCCCAATAAGCTAGATATTCCGATGGATTAGATAAATTGTCAAACGCTGCCATACCTTAGAATTTATTACATCTTTCAAAGAAATTGATAGCCTCTAATTCCGCTTTCATTGCGGCCTCTTCTTCGTCCGTCATATTCCGGAACGGGGTACGGTTCTTGCCGAGATCTAATCCGATCAATTTCATGATGCGTTTTCCTCCGACGATATTACCACGGTAATTGCAGATAACGTTAATAACCTCCTGAGAGAAGTTTTGTCTCTCGCGAGCTGTCTCTAAGTCACCGGCTGCCCAAGCCTCTAGGATACCGGTTAATTCTTTTCCGTTATAGTTTGTGGTACCACCGATACCTCCTTGCGCTCCACCCATCGCAAGGCAAGGAAGAATCGTTTCATCCTGTCCGTGCAACATGTCGAATTTACCATCCTTGTATAAACGACATTGATTGTATTCGTATAAGCTCTCGTATGTATATTTGATACCGGCGAAATTAGGGATACGCCCGTCTACTGCTTTTAAGAAATCCAGCATAGGGAGGAAAGCGTTGTTAAACGCAGGGATATGATAGTAGTAAAACGGTAAGGCAGGAGCGCCGCAAGCGATCTCCTCGCAGTACTTTACCAATTCCTCAATTCGACCGATACGAGGGAAAGGGGTAGCCATAGCGCCAATACCCCAAGCGCCGATCTTTTGAGCATGTTCCGCTAAATTACGGCTAGACTTAACGCATGTGCTACCTACGTGCACGATTACCTTAAAGCCTTCCGGAGCTGCTTCCATCCATTTCTCGGCCAATTTCATGCGTTCTTCCTCTGTCAGCATATAACCTTCTCCGGAAGAACCATTGATGAATACGCCTTTCAGCCCGTTTTTCACAAGAAGTTTCGCATAATCTTCAATGGGCTCGTAATTAACTTCCCCGTTCTCGTAGAACGGAGTAAAGGGAGCATCGATCAATCCTTTAATTTTATCCATATCTGCGTTATTTTTATGAGTTTTAACCTCTGATTTTAATTATGCTGCAAATATAAATAAAATATTTTAATAATATAGTGGTGTTTTATCGAGAAAATGAAATAATTATTTATTTTTTATTTAATTCCTTTGAAATACATATTAAATCATACCTAGAATTTTAGATCGAGATAGCAGGCAGGCTCCTAATATACCCGCTCTTTCACCTAATTTGGATACTTTGATCTGAGTATCACGGGTTACCAAGTTCAAAGAGTACTTCCTGACGGCACTTTTAATAGGTAGGCTTAAATATTCTCCCGTCTGCGACAAGGGGCCGCCCAGTACGACCAGTTCCGGATTGAAAATGTTCATCAATCCGGCTATTCCTTTACCTAGATTAAAACCGATCTCCTCCAGTATCTCAATGGATAGCATATCCTCTTTGTGAATGGCGTCGATCAAGTCAGAGAGCCCGATGTATTCCCCGGCATCGATTTTACTGGCCAATATGGTGTTGCTACCCTCTTTATACCGCTCAAGGAGGGTACGGTATAGGGCAGAACCGGAAGCTCCAGTCTCGAGGCATCCTTTTTTACCGCAATGGCAAAGAATCTCATTCTCGAAGAAGCTGAAGTGCCCAAATTCTCCGGAGAAACCTGATTTCCCGAAATAAACCTTGCCGTCTATGATGATACCGATACCTAATCCCCAAGATATATTGATGAATAGGATATTTTTCTCTCCTTTTACGACTCCTTGAAGATATTCGCCGTAAGCCATGGAACGGGTGTCATTCTCTATATAGATCTTTATATGTAGTTTTTCCTCAAGGATTTGAGACAAGGGCTTCTCCTCAAAGTAAAAAATGCTATAGCTATATCCGGCGAAAGGATTTACCCGTCCGGATATATTAATGCCAATGCTTAATATCTTTTCCCTTGGGATCGGCAACGAGTTTATAAATTCATTGATGCATTCGCAAAGATGGTCTAAAGCGGCTGGTGTGTTTTCGAGTGTATAAGGGATATTCTGCTCAATGCGGATCTTATCTCCTTTAAAATCTAATATGGCTAGATTCAGTTGATCTTTCAGTATATCTACGCCCACAAAATAGCCGGATACGGGATTGAGCCCGTAAATACTAGGTTTACGCCCTCCGCTAGTCTCTTGTTTTCCAAAGTCGAGTATATAACCGTCCTCTTGTAATTCGCTAATTAGCTTAGTGACGGTGGGGATACTGAGATTCATTTCTTTACATACCTCCGCTATAGTAGCGTCTCCATTGGCCATATAATAATGTATGATCTTCTTTTTCAGAAGGCCACTGCGAGTATTGTCATCGGACGAGAGCAAGAACTTAGTTGTCATGGTTATACCTTTATTGAGTGATTAGGGCAAAGGTACAATAAGTTTTTTCAAAAACTAAGCGTAATAAAATAAAATTTTTTCATAAGGAGCTATCTTAATTGTAAGAATTTGTAATAGAAGTTGAATACCATAGTCTGCGGCGGACTCTGTCACTCGTGACATCTGTGATAAACGCATAGGAAAGAAAGGATAATATTACACTAAAATCCTTCTTTCACGATCCGTTTGATCGGGAGGAAGAATCGTTCGATCAGGCGTAATTCTTCCGTTACGATCTCCGCAGAGGCTTGCGTCTCGGGCGAGACGGGCAGGTCGATACCGTAATTGGTTCTCAGGCCCTCTGGAAAATCGATATCCGCCGTATAGTACTCGTCGGTGGGGACCAATGAGATATTCGATACCACGCCGTTTACCACTCCAAACTCCTGATCCGGGAAATTGGAGAAACGGACGATCGCCCGCTGGCCTCTCCGGACTTTTCCCGAGCGTGCTATCGGTATGCGCACCTTCCCCACCAGCCGGCCCTCGCCTTGCGGCACGACGGTGAAAGCCACCTCTCCGGATGGGATATATTGGTTCTCATTCCAGTACTTGGTGAAAGTCACGACACCCCCTACCGGGGCGATGAGGCAATAACGCAACCTCCACTCGTTCATGCTGTTCAGCAATTGTTCCCGGGCGGTCTGTAATTCCTGCCGTAGCGTAAATTCTTTCTCGCTCCGCTCCAGCGTCAGATCCAGCAAGGATTGCTCTTGCTCCCCGATCTGTATCCTGAGATTCTCAGCCGAGGCTGCCGCCCCTTCTAGCGAATAACGGCTTTGCAGTAGGGAAGCCCGTGCGGTCTCATGCTCGTAGGAGGAAATCACGGACCGGCTATACAATAATGAATCCCGGGCGTATTGCCGCCTTGTCAAGGCGAATTGCTCCGAGAGGGTCTTCCGCTGCCGTTCGGTCTCGTTATAGTAAGCCTTATACAACGCTATCTGTTTGCGGATGGAGGTCATTTTTTGCGGATAATAATCGATCTCCCTGTAATTGATACAGGCATGGAGCGCCGACAGTAGTCCCGAGTAAGCCGCTTGCATATCACCCAGCGATAGCTCCTTGTACTTTGATAATGCCTTGTCCAAGCTATCCACGTCGCTTCCGGATCGTTCCAACGCCTTATCCAGATAGATGGCATCGTCCGTGTCGGCGTGATTCTCTATGACCGCCAGCCAATCCCCCTGCCTTACCGGACGATTATCCCTGACGAGCAGCTCCTGTATCTTTCCCGCCGCCCGTGTCACCACCGCCGTTGCGGGATGTTGCCCCGTCAATGTCATGTCAGCCGTGATCACGTCAGGATACTTGAAGAAACAGCTCCCCACCAGCAACGCTACGACCACGAGGAATAACAGCGTTATCCCCCACCGTACGATCCAGGCCGGCACTTGCCCCATCACCTCCTGTACCTCCTCGCTACGTAACTCTATATCTTTATTATTTTTCATAAGGTGGTTTATTTCGTTTGGTGGTAACTACGATAATCCCTCTTTTCCCTTTTGGACCGTATATAGCAGCATCAACACCTTTTAGGATAAAAATTTCTTCTATTTCGGTCACAGGAAACGAAAGTATATCATAATTTTGATATGGAACGTCATCAACGACAAATAAAGGTGGCTCATAATTTTTTACAGGATCCGTTTGGAATGAAATGGCTCCATAATCTTGAATAAACACACATTCCTTATACACATGATCTACTACATACCACGAAATGTTAACACTCCCCAATAGATAAAGTAAGGACCTCATATCCTGTATATGCCATTGTTCTATGTTTTGTCGATAGATTACACGACTGGATGGCAAAGATCCAGAATACAATCCATTATATTTTTGTTTTCTTCTCATGCTTGCGATAATAGAAACTTCATCGAGATTTACGGTTTTCCATATATCCGGATTTGGTTGTGATAAGTTTTTAATGGGAGTAACCTCTAATGTCATAGCTATTAAATCCCAGGCCAAACTCAATCGTGAGGGATCTGAATCTATTTGGTTCTTAAGTGGAAGCAATCCCATTCGGAAGTCTGGAGGCAATGACTGGAAATCAGTCTGTTCTTGTATGTTTAGTACGACACGGCCACACAATAGATTCTTCATAGAATCTACTAAAGCGAACGAGGATATCCCTTTTGGAAAATGTTTTTTGTCAAAAACTAAATAAGAATCTTTAGGATTCCAGACTTTTTGGAAAAAAATAGAATCTTCCGATTGGGCCACTAAATATAATAATTTCATTGGCACTTCCCTCGAAGAGTTGATAACGGATAAGAGCCATTGTTCTTTATTTTCAATTATTTTAAGACCAAAGCCATTTTCACTCATCATTGGCAAATAAAAATTCTTACGGATTCTATCTCGATTTTCGCATTTTAAGATATATCTTTCTCCTGGATTTGCATAAATATGAAAGTAGCCTATTCCGGGCAATAGCGTTTTCACGGATTGAACCGTATCCCCTCTCTCATTTATAATTACTCCAGTGATGGATATCTTTTTCTTGTCAATTCCTTCCGCTGTAAAAACTATTTTACATGAGATATTTTGAAGAATAGATCCACTTTCAGGATAAAACGTAACAATATAGTCGGTCTCCCGTTCCGATGCAGAAACGGGAGATACCAAAAAAAGAATTTGGATAATACTAATGATAATAGATTTCATAAATTTATATATTCATTAGTACCGGCAAATCAGGTAAGCGACGTTCAGGGCACACTTCTATGTTGGGAGAACAAGTTCCATAGTTTCTAGGGCAATTAGTACCATCTCGAAAATTTCCACATGGATCAGAAATGCCAAAAGCCGCATTACATGAGTATCCTGTTGCTCCACAATTTGTATTACGCTCGTTACAAGGCCGTCCTCCTATAAGTTTAGCCATTGTAAATTCATTTAGACGGCTTTTTTCAATCACTTTAAAATTTTTCATAACGCAATGATATTAAGTTTTTAAATAAATAGCCTTTTTATTATAATCTTATTCAGCTATTTTGTGACAAATGAATTTTTATAAATTCTTTGAGAGAACCCTTAAGGTATGTACATGTATCATAATGTTTATCTTTAAATATATTTTCTATCCGTTTATGGGGGCAACCTCCAAAACAAATAGGAAGATAAGGACATTTAGAACATGTTTTATCTTCCAGTGGATCTGCGGCATAGAGGTATCGGTTAAGAATTTTCTGATCTATGGATTGAATAGTTCCTTCTGAATCCAATTTTGCTATGGCATATTTTTGATCGCCTATAATTTCCCAACATTTATATAAGTATCCTTCTGGATCTATTGTAAATGTGTGTTTATTTCGAATAGAACATTCTGTAAAAGAGGAATCTGGATATCCACATAAATTGGTTACGATACCTCTGTCATAGTAGAGCTGTTGTATAAACTCAGATTTCTCTTGTCTATTGAAAAGTAAAGAACAAGAAGAACTTGATTTAGAAGAAGTAGATGTTATAAAAGCAGGATAAATTCCAATCAATGGGTTGCTCTTATATCGTTGTAATATGAAAGAATATAAAGTTATAAATTCAGAAGAATTCTCTTTATTCATATTTACTCGTATACTAATTCGTATTTCTGGGGCAGAAGATGCTAGCAAGTCTATATTCTTTATAGTTCTAGAAAAAGTATCGTTTTCATTTTTTGTGAATTTTATCTTGTTGTGAGTCTCTTTTAATCCATCTAGCGTAATTTGTATGTGTTGTAACTTCATCTCCTTAAAGAGTTTTATAATATCCGGTGATATCAAGAACCCATTAGAGATTATTGAGAAAGAATAATTTTTATCGGGAATCAGAATCATCTTACGATAAAGTGATTCTATTTGCTTAATGCCTAGAAGAGGTTCTCCTCCAAACCAAACTACGTGAATATTTTTAATGTTTTCATATTGTTCTATGAATTTAATAATTGAGCTTATGACCTTTTCTGTCATATAAATATTACGTTTGCAATTTTCAAAACAGTAAGAACACGAGTAATTGCAATCCATGGTTGGAGCTATCGTTAGATTTAAGATATTGATGGAGCGTCCTGCTAGGATAATACTTTTATACAGTAAGAACTCATCCCGATTATTTTCAGTGATCATATGGTTTTCTTTCAAAGTTTGATAAAGTTCATCACATCCCAAGTCTTTCTCTTGTAAAGGTGTATGTCTATTCTTGTTGACTAATAAAATCTTATATGTATCCTCTGCTATTTCGATCAAGGCATTAGACAATGTATTATATGCATAAAATTTACTGTCTATCTCAAATAGGAATGTGTACATTGATATTTTCATGGTATTTGCATATTTAGATTGTTAAGTGATTAATTCCCCAACTCCAACTGGTTCTTCACCAACTTATAATAAGTCCCCCGCAAGGCCGTGAGCTCCTGATGCGTCCCTTCCTCCACGACGCGTCCCTTGTCCAGCACCACGATCTTGTCCGCGTCACGTACCGTGCTTAGCCGATGCGCCACGACCACCACCGTCCGTCCTTTGTAGAAGGCGTGCAACTGCTCCATGATCTCCCGCTCGTTGTTGGCGTCCAAAGCGTTCGTGGCCTCGTCAAGGAAGATGAAGTCGGGATTCTTGTACACCGCCCGGGCGATCAGGATACGCTGTCTCTGCCCTTGGCTCACTCCGTTTCCCTCCATGCCGATCTTCGTATTATAGCCCAACGGGAGAGAATCGATGAAATCCCGGATATTCGCCACCGTCACGGCATGCAGCAGGCGTTCCTTGTCCACCACCTCTTCGCCGGGGGCGATGTTGTTGGCGATCGTATCCGAGAAGATAAAACCATCCTGCATAACCGAACCGGTCTTGCTACGCCATACGTGAGGATTCAAGTTCTTGAGGGAGGTATCGCCGATCTTCACATCCCCCTTGTTGGGGTTGTAAAAACCGAGCAGGAGTTTCACGATCGTCGTTTTTCCGCTCCCGCTGGCCCCCACGATGGCGGTCACCCTGTTATGGGGTATCGTCAGGTTGATATCCTCCAGCACGTAATCCCGGTCCGCGCCGTCATAGCTGAAGCTGAGGTTTTCCAGCCGTAGCGTCCTGTCATCGGGAAGAACATTCAGCCTTATCCCGCCTGCCTGTTCCTCGTCCTCCTTCCCGTGTATCTCGCCGAGCCGCTCCAGACTGATCTTCGCGTCCTGTAGGGATCGTGAGAAATCGATCAATTGCTCGATAGGCGAAGAGAGCTGCCCCACGATGTAGGTCACCGACATCATCATACCCAGCGTCATATCCCCTTGCACGACGGCCCGCGCCGCGATGAAGGAGATGAGTATGTTCGTGGTCTGGTTGAAAAAGACCGCCCCGAGTTGCTGATATTGTTGTAACGCCAACCCCTTGATCCCTATCTTGAAAAGTTTTACCTGTATCCGTTCCCATTTCCATCGCATCTTGGTCTCGCAATTATTGAGCTTGATCTCCTGCATTCCGGTGATGAGCTGGAATAGGTTGCTTTGCTCCCCGGCCGCTTGCGAGAAACGCTTTACGTCCAGCTCCCTCCTCCATCTCATGAAGGCGAGTACCCACGCCACGTATAAGCCGTTACCCGCCAAGAAGAGTCCCAGTATGGTCCAGTCATAGTAGGCGAGCACGAACCCGAACACGATGAAGTTGACAAAAGAGAAGAGCGTATTGATGGATGTCCCGGTCATGAAAGCCTCGACGCGGTCATGGTCTCCGATGCGCTGCATGATATCGCCCACCATCTTGGTATCGAAGAAATGCAGGGGCAGGCGCATCAGCTTGGCGAGGAAATCGGAGATCAAGGCGATATTGATCCTCGTGTTTACGTGCAGCAATATCCAGCTCCGTATGAAGTCCACGGATAGCTTGGCGATAAAGATCACCAATTGCGATATAAGGATCAAGGTTATGAAACCTAGGTTGTTGTCCCGTATACCGGTATCTACCAAGCTCTGCGTGAGGAAAGGCAGGATGAGTTGCAGTACGCTGGCTGTCACCATGCCCAGCACGAGCTGTGCCATCTCCCGCCTGTAGGGCGATATATATCGGAAAAAGAATCCGAGGTTACGTTTCCTGTCTCTCTCCTCGTCCTCCATCCCGTAGAACTCCGGCCCCGGTTCCAGCAAGAGCGCCGTCCCGGTATCCTGCCCGTCCACCTTGGTACTGACCCAGCACCGCTTGAACTCCTCCCTCGTATAGGTGATAAGTCCCGCCGCCGGGTCCGCTATGTAGAACTTCCCTTTCCTTATCTTGTAGCAAACCACGAAATGCCATTGGTTCCAGTGCAGTATGCAGGGTAGGGGACATTCCTTTTCCAATTCCTCCACCGTGATCCGCACGCCCTGTGTTCGGAACCCGATCGCTTCCGCCGCCTCGCTGATACCCAGCATGGAGACTCCTTCCCGTGTGATGAAGGCTTTCTCCCGTAAGTTCTGGATCGAGTACACACGACCATAGAACTTGGCGATCATACGGAGGCAGCTAGGACCACAGTCCATAGAATCCAATTGCTGATAATGTGGAAACGATCTTAGCATAAATTAAAACATTAGGATATAGACATGATTTAGTTCTTATTTCTTATACTTGATCAGCATTATGACGGGATTGGAATCCTCATTCAATTTCGTCGCGATTTCGTTTAGCCTACCTTTGAGCTTCCCTTCTTTATAAGCCTCAATCAGTTCAGGCGCATCAAAGGGATACCAGTTCGCGATATCTTGATTAATAGATGAAATCCAATAGATCGGTCTTTGATATAAAAAATCAGTATTATATATTTGATATTTGAATATAGAATCTTCCTGTTTGTCGTATACCAACCTACTCACCGGTATTTTTCTCGTTTTAATATCGAGTTTTTTTTCTACGGTTCTCATAAAATAATAACGGCTTGTCACCTCCTCTACAAAAAGAAATATTTCTGTATCCATGGAATATATAGAGGGTGTCCTCACGATAAAAGGTTTAATATGACCATTTGGCGAATAGGAATATAGGGTATCGGATGAGAGATTCATAAGTATCCAATTATCGGAAGTGGCGGTTGTAGCAAAAAAAGTAGGAATTACTTTTTGATCATTATCTCCGAATATAACCAGTGTTTTCTGTTCTTTAGAAGGAATTGTAATTTTCTGGATAATACTTCCGTCATACTTTGAGATAATCAAATGATAAGGCTGTTGGTCTGCCACCATTCCATAGCCTTTGTTATCATAAGTGATCAGATTATCCTTGTCATAATTAAAAACCTTAAGGTAGTCACTTTCGGGGTCTAGGAAATTAAAGCTTCTTTTAAAGTCCCCGTCTAAATCATATACTGATATTTTCCCTGTATGTGTAACAAATAGCTCATTGTTTTCCTCATCTAGTGTAATTCCTGCAATCCCCGGATATTCCTCGACACCTTGTCCTAAACGGTTTATTTTCCGTATAGCTTTTCCCGTTTTCCGGTCAAAAATGAATATGTTCCCGTCGTTTGTGTTGTTTTTTACTATTATAAATTTTTCGTCGACATCCATGACATTACCATGTGTGATAAATTCGTCAGTCGTTTCCAGCGCAATATATTCCACATCCATAATATCCTGAAGGATTAGCTCCTTTTCTGGGTAATCTTTGCTAACATTGATCGTGACAAGCTCGTCTGTCGATTGCTTATCTTTTCCACATCCCGCTAAGGCAAAGAGGAGGACTACTGAAATTAAATTTACTTTCATGCTAGTATTTATTTTTCTTATGTTTTATCAGCATAATCACCGGATTAGACTCTTCATCCAATGTAGTTGCGATCTCTTTCAGTTTGCCTTTCAATCGTCCTTTCCCGTAAGCCTCGGCAAGTTCGTGGGCTTGCAATGACTGTCCGATTACGAATTCCGGATCTAAAGGTCTCGACGTCATATCCACTTCTCTTTTGCTGGTATAATCACCATTGTATATTTTAGGTATGAATAAAGAATTTTCCAGTCTATCGTACATCAATCCGGAAATTGGAAACCCTCTCCCTGTTTCAAAATTAAATTCCGCTTTCAACAGGCTCATGAAATAATAACGGTCGGTAAAAACGGTTGGTATAAGAAATACTTCAGGAGGATCCATGGAGTGTATGGAGGGGGTTCTTACGATAAGGGGGATTGTCGTATTAGCATCCGGCAAATAGTGGTATATGGTATCGGATGATGTCTCCATAAGTACCCAATTGGTATGATCTGGAACTATTTGATACATGGCGGTTGGTACTGGAGCGGCCCAGTTCTCCCAGTTTTCCCCATCTCTTGCGACCGGGCTTTTAACTTCATCAAAAGGAATTGATATTTTCCGGGTGATACTTCCATCCTGCTTGGAAAAGATTAAATAATATGGAGGTATGGCGTTTGACGGGTTTTCCAGACTATTATCTGGTACATAAGAGATCAAATTATCCCGGTCGTAATTAAATGTATTTATATGAGATTCCGTACCTTCGGCTTTGAAACTCCTTTTAAAATTTCCGTATAGATCATATACAGAGATTTTACTTCCGGTATAGGCTATAACAAATATTTCCTTGTTTGCTTCATCCAGAACAACCTCCGTAATACCTACATATTCCTCGCCACCTTGCCCTTTCCTGTTTATCTTCTTCAAGGCTTTGCCGGTTTTTCTGTCAAAAACAAACAAATTCCCGTCGTTGGCCCAGTTGGTTATTAATATAACTTCTGCACCAATGGCCATTACTTTGCCTTGGGTAACAAACTCATCATTTGTTTCCAACGGGATGTATTCCACATCCATGAAATCCTGTAGTGTCAATTCCTTTTCAGGATAATTCTTTGTAACATCAACTGTGATGAGTTCATTTGTTGATTGTTTATCTTTTCCACATCCCGCTAACGCAAAGAGAAGGATCGCTGAAATTGTGATTATCCATTTCATTATTCTTACGATTTAAGGTTAAACACTTAGGGCGATACATTCGCTCAATCATGCCTAATTACAAAAATAGGTTATTTTTTCTCGATATCTCTTCTTTTTGCTCAAAACTTATAGCGGTGAATGGAATTCTATCCGTTATTTACATAATTTAGGCAAAGGCTTAGCAATGGATGTTGTTTCCTCTCGCTATCTTGCTATCTTGTGGGTCACTTATCAAAAGGTCGAATAGTTCGTTTATTTCCGGGTCGTTGATTCCCAGATCATCCTTTTCGGACTCCAGATGCCAGCTGACCCATGTTTGTCCTTCCAACTTATCCAGTCTTCGCTATCTAAAAAAGCGATATACTCACCTTGGGCAATCTCCAAACCTGGGTTACGGGCAGCGGACGCTCCCTCGTTCTCTTGATGAATCACCTTGATACGATCCTCTTTCTTAGCGTATTCGTCAGCGATCTTTCTGGATAAGTCGGTCGAGCCATCATCCACCAAGACAATCTCCAAGTGCAGATCGCCTTGGTACATCAAGGAATCTATGCATGTGGTCAAATATTTTTTGCTTCTTGGAAGGCCCTTGTATAATCACCGTTACCGGCTATCAGCAAACGACTATTAGGATGAGCTTCTAAGACCATATGGAACGCTTTGATCAAAGAACTCACACCCTTTATTTCGTCAATCCGATCGGCAAAAAAAATAATTGTTTCTCAATTTTTGTATTATAAGAGACAGCCTCCATTGGATTCATAACCATTAGGGATTGGTTTGTTTTTTGTGTTTTATTAACATGATTACCGGATTGGATTCTTCATCTAAACTTGCGGCAATTTCTTTTAATCGTCCCTTCAACTTCCCTTTTTCATAATCCTCAATGAGCTGGGAAGCCTCGATACTTTGCCAAGATGCGATTTTATCGTCTACAGGAAGTGATTTCATATTCACCGCTCTTTTCTCAGAATAATCGTTGTTATATACAATATATTCAAAAATAGCCTTTTCTTGTTTGTCATATAATAAGTCTGTAGTGGGAAATCCCTCATGTGTCTCGAAGTTATATTCTTTTTTAACCGTTTCCATAAAATAATAGCGGTTAGTAAGAATCCCTAGGAAGAGGAATACTTCCGGATTCATGGATTGTACGGATGGGGTCCTTGCTATAATCGGTATCATTTTATGGTCTGATTGGTACTTATATACTGTATCGGATGATTGTTCTACAAGTACCCAACAATCAAAATAGGGAATTATAGGATTATAGTTATCAGGGATCACGTTGTAATATATATCCTTTGCTTTATCAGAATAGTTTACAGCCATTGATATTTTTTCTTTAAATGGAATCTGGATTTGTTTGGTTGTTCCATCCTGTTTAGATATAATAGTAAAAGCAGGCTTGTCTGTTACCCAATAATTATTAGTTATTAAACTTGTTTGGTTGAAATTGTATAAATGAAAGAAATAGAGTTCATCACCTCGTTTAAGGCTTCTTTTAAAATTCCCATCTAAATCATATACTGATATTTTCCTTGAAAAATGATCGAGTACAAATATTTCATTTTGTTTTTCATCAAGCACAATTCTTTGGATGAACGTATATTCTTCTCCACCTTGCCCTTCTCTATTTATTTTTTTTAATCCTTTTCCCGTTTTTCTGTCATAGATAAAGATATCTCCATCTCTGATTCGGTTTCTGGCAAGAATAATATCCTTTCCGATTGCTAGGACAAGACCTTGGCAAATAAAATCGTCCTTTGTTTCCAAAGGAATATATTCGACATCCATAAAATCTTGAAGAATTAGTTCTTTTTTAGGGTAACTTACCGTAACATCAACAGTGATAAGCTCATTTGTCGATTGCTTATCTTTTCCACATCCCGCTAACGCAAAGAGGAGGATCGCTGGTATTGTGATTATCCATTTCATTATTCTTCCGATTTAAGGTTAAACACTTGGAGCGATACGTTCGCTCAATCATGCCTAGTTACAAAACTAGGTTATTTTTTCTCGTGATCTCTTCTTTTTGCTCAAAACTTATAGCGGTGAATGGAATTCTATCCATTATTTACATAATTTCGGCACAGTCTTAGCAATGGATGTTGTTCACCCTCGCTATCTTGTGGGTCACTTATCAAAAGGTCGAATAGTTCGCTTATTTCCGGATCGTTGATTCCCGGATCATCCTTTTCGGACTCCAGATGCCAGCTGACCCATGTTTGTCCTTCCAGCTTATCCTGATCATTCTCTAGCTCATAATGCAATGTGGGAAGGTGGAAAACGACTATAGTCGCCTGTTGGAAATATTTCCTGTCGGTGGTTATCACCCAATCAACGGGTACATCCTCTATTTTCAACTGTAGATCTTCCCCATTTATCGTGTTGAATACGAGCATCACTTTTTTACCAGCCTTTATTTGGCAATCTACGCCTGCTACCCAATCAGACACACGCCAATCCGTATATTCTTTCAGCCCGGCTTCTGCCTTGTAGTAATAATTTCTGCATCTTTGTATAGATTCCGGAATCATTTGCCCGCAATCCCTCCAAAATCGATCCAGATAATGTTTGTGTACTATGTATGAGGAATCTTTTATGTTGGGAAGTAGTGTGAATGCCTTAGAATAAAGCCTGAGGATGTTTACATACCACCAGCTTCTCAAGTCAACGCTCGTCTTAGAGGAAACAAATTGATCAGAGAATTTAATCAATCCCTCAGTAACTTGAAATAATGATTTCAGCCTTTGGGCTAGGCTTGTCGTATGCATGACCGATTCTTCGTTCTGGCGGTAATAATAAAACTCAATGTTGGTGATAACCATCCTCTCCGCTTGGCAAAGGACGATGGGACACCATAACTCATCCTCATGCATGATGCCTTCCTCAAAACGAGCCTGTATTTTATGCAGATATTTCCTATTGTATATGTATTTGAAGGGCATGGGCAAATAGAAACAAGTTTTGACTAATTCTATGAAACTTTCTTTACCGGAAAGCAATTCTTTTATAGATCCGTTGGAAATACATTTAAAAGGTTTATCCATACTTCCGTCTTGATGACATAGCCACATATTTCCCATCACGACATCGGCATGATGTTTCACCGCCTCATCATATAAAAGAGATAATGATTCATCTTTAATCCAGTCATCACTATCTAAAAAAGCGATGTACTCTTCCGTGGCAATATCCAAACCAACGTTGCGGGCTGCGGATGCTCCCCCGTTCTCTTGATGAATCACTTTGATACGCTCCTCTTTTTTAGCGTATTCATCAGCAATTTCCCCTGACAAATCAGTCGAGCCATCATTAACCAATATAATCTCCATACGAAGGCCACCTTGGTTCTTCAACGAGTCGATACAAACCGTCAAATATTTCTCCACGTTATATATCGGGATAATGATCGATATGTCGATTTGATTGAGCGTATCCATATAGTATCAGGTTCGTTGATTATTATTTACATTCTTGGAATAAGGATTTATAAAATGCGATCATGTTTTTCCCGAATACTTCCGAGGAATATTTCTCCAAATACCGTTTGCGACCGTTCTTCCCGAGTCGTTTCGCTTCTTTCGGGTTCTGTAATAGGTAGACGATCTTCTGCGCTAACAGGGAGGTGTCGATCTCTACACTATCAGGAGATACTATTAATGGTACTTTCAATCCGCAAGATTCGTCTACGACCTCGTTCAACCCGGATGTGGCGGTTGCGACGATGGGTAATTCATGCATCATCATTTCGACAGGTACATAACCAAAAGGCTCGAATAGGGAAGGTACGACACCGACATCAGCTAAACGGTATAACTCAAAAAGCGAGGTTTGATCAACGAAACCAGTGAAAGTTATTTTGGAGAAGATAGGATTGGCTTCGGAGAAAGAATTTTGATAATCGCCATCACCAACTATCCATAAACGGCAATTGGGGCTTTCTTGTAAAATTAATTGAAAGGCTCGAATCAAGAAATGAGTTCCCTTGATCTCTTCTAACCGTCCGACAAAAATAATCATTTGTTCTTCTGGGTACAAGTGCCATTTTTTTCGTAATCTCTTCTGGTCAACTTCTTCTTTTATCTTGTCGCTCATTCCGTTTGGAATAATTATTATACGATTTATATCTACTCCATAATCGTGATACAATAATTCTTGCATATAGTTTGACAGGCTGATCACTTGATCCATTCTTTCATAACATGTCCTTTCCTCCTCGAATGATTTTTGGATTAAATCTTCCAATTCATTTGTTTCTTTTTTTCGTAAGATAATTCGAAGTTTTTCTAAGTTATCATGAATAACTGAACTCCATTCAGAAAAATGAGTGACAGTAATCACTTTGCAATCAAATGCAATTTTTAGTTCTAATGCAAGTGATTTATCTCTGTATGAATTTAAATGAAAAACTAGATTTTTTTGGTCTTGAATATAATTTCTGAGTAGATAGACAATATTCCGAGAGTAAACTTTTCGTTGTTCTTGATCTAGAAGATTCCATTCTTTTGAGATCGGCTCTGGGAAATACCAGTATGAAACATCTTTCACTTCTTTTTTTTCGATTTGAAGTTGGTCACATAATATGTGAACTACATGGATGTGGATACTATTACTTTTACTTCGCAAGGCGGTAATCAATTCACGAATATAGGTACCTACTCCGTATAAGCCACCTCGACTTTTGTTCGAGAAAATATATAGATTAATCATTTTTATGGTATGTTGATAGAATATACTTACAACTTATATTATAAAAGCTGTTGCCACGAAGTCTCAATTGCTCCAAGGGCAGTCAATCTATACATGCCCTCACCTGCATAACCACCAGATAACCCCATATTCTCCAATGTTAAACTAGGTTTAAGCTTCGGAAATATTCTGTTCGACTCTAATTCTCTAGTGTGTGCACGCAAAAAAAGATATATGTCTTGTTGTTCATTTGCTGATAGATCATTTCTATTATTTTTGATACTCTCTGTGATAAAAGATAAACATTCGTTGCTCATTTGGCTTTTGGCACGATGAAGCCAATACCATCCATATCCAATCAATCCTTCATCACGACTGTAATTAGGGAAAGGGTCGTGAATGACGGCTCGGTACATCCGCTTATCGAAATCCTCAAATAAATCTTCCTCAATCTCAATAAGATTATTGTAGGATAAATAGTTGATCCCTACCCCAATACCAGCTATGCCTTTCTCATAATCTGGACGATAATTTACATGGAGCTGTTCTTGGATTGCCATGATCAAATCCCATGCATATTCTTCGAATAATGTTTTTCCTGTATAACGAGCATAATGGAAGAAGAAAATAGCTATTCCTAACTTGCCATGTAGTAATCCTGGGCATTTTGTTAATGTCCCATTTAAAAGAAGCCAATCTGCAATTTTTGTTAGTTCCATAATAATTATTCTAGGCAGTTACTTCTTTTGTTTATATTTTGCAATCATAAGAACTGGATTGGATTCCTCATCTAAGCTGGCTGCAATCTCTTTTAATTTGCCTTTTAAATTCCCATTTTTATAGGCATCAACTAGATCAGGTGCTTCTAATGTTTTAACAAAGGCTATTTCTTTATTTATAAAGGCTATTCCTCCATAACCCAAACTTACAAATTCTTTATGCACATAATCAGCATTATAAAGAGAGTATTCATAGATAATATTTTCTTTCATATCATACATTAAATCTGTTCTTGGAAGTCCTACCCGACTTGAAAAATCATATACTTTTTTTACTGTCTGCATAAAATAGTAGCGATCAGTAAGAACTGATGGATATAGAAATATCTCGGTTCCCATTGATTGTATGGAAGGAGTTCTTGCTATAAAAGGGACAACTCTTTTATCAGTAAAAACCCGATATATCGTATCTGATGAGTGATCCATTAAAATCCATGAATCATGAAATGGAACAAATTCTTCATTTCGAGGTCTTGCAGATTTAGTCTGTTCCTTATTAATAATTAAACTGGTTTTTTTCTTGTCATATGGAATATGAATTTCTTTGATAAGTCTTCCGTCCTGTTTTGAGATAATATAAAATATGTTTTTGATTTCATCGGTAAATAAATTGTCTCCATCATTACAGATTAAATAGTCACTTCCTAAATTGAAAACCCGATCATAGGATGCCCCTTCTATATTTTTAAAACTTCGTTTAAAATTACCTTGTAGATCATATATATATACTTTTTTAGATCGATTATCAACTACAAATAATTCTTCATGTTCTTCATCTAGGGTAACTCGCAAAAGAAAGCTATATTCTTCGGAACCAGAACCTTGCCTATTTATTTTTCTAATACCTTTCCCTTTTCGGTCAAAAATGAATATATCACCATCTGAAGATAATTTCAGATTTCTGACAATAATCATATCCTTACTGATATCTTGCATATACCCCATAGTCGTAAACGTACGACTGGTGTCTAGCGGGATATAATCTATATCAAATATATCTTGGAGAGCAAATTCTTTTTGAGGGTAATCTTTTGTGACATCTATTGTGAGCAAATCTTTACTTTGTTGCATATTTACACAGCCTCCACTCAAAATAGAAAGGAGGACAGATAATGCTATAATTTTATTTTTCATTACTTTTTATATTTTAGAATTAAAGATTCTCACAATTTGGATTATGAATATTTACATGACAAAGGTTAGTTTGCCCAATCATTATTTCATAATCAGAAGGAGACGGACATAGCCATTGATAAATACATGCATTGCAAGGCTCTTGATTGCGTACTCGCAGCCAAGATTTTCCTTCTTCTATTTCTTTCTGTATTAACTCAAAAATACTATGAGTACATATGTTGACTAATGCTGGATAATTTATATTCGAATGCACATCTCCATTTGGCATTATGTTGATTTTCCCAAAGTCATTATTATTTATCATTTGTTTGATAAAAAAGTCTTTAATGGACATTGATGTAGATAATATATCGCTCTTTTTTAGAAAAACATTTTCTTTGAAAAAATCGATATTATACCCTGTGTATATTGGATTAAATTGATATTTGTCAATTTGATATTCTTCGATAATTTCCCAAGCTTTTAGATAATCATCTAAAGATGCTATATCAAAAATAAGTTCAAATAGATTATTCTGATCTTTTAACGATTGTGTAGTTATGATTAATTGTTTTATATCTATAGGAAAATGAATATGTATTTTGTATAAAAAAATATTTTTGCATACTGATGCTGGAATTGCAAAATTAATATAATTGCATATTATTTTTTTTGACGAATTATATTGATTCAAAAAATCAACAAGCTTGTCAAATTTAGCAATGTGTTTTAAATCCCCACTGATGCTATATGTTATATTATCTGGCATTGACTGCAAATAATCAATTAGCTTATCTTGATCTAAGATATGATCAAGATGAATGATTATTTCGTTTAAAAAATGCAATAAGTTGGCATTTTTTATAAAATTATACTTTTCGTTACGTTTATTGCAGAAATTAGTATGTGGTAATATTTGTATAGGTTTCCCTTTAGATAAAGATATATCTATAATATCTCCCATGTATTTTTCTCTTAAATTTGTAATAAAAGAATGTATATCATTTTGTCTATATTGCTCATTTTTCAATATGGTAACACCGCAATTTTCATCTTGAAGTAATTCTTCTAATAGATTAATTACTTTTTCATTATTAGAGATTATGGTTTCTTTGTCTAATGTGTTATACAATAACATATAGCCATTTGCAATGTTTATATGCACATAAGGCTCAATCATAAACCAATAGTCACTTGTTCTTTCCATTACTCTGTTATTAAATGATTAATTATTTGAAAGAATTCACTAGGACATTTTTCCAAATATGAAAAAATGCGATTTAGTTTATCTTCAAATGTTTTTTGATTCTGAAAGTCTGGACAAACAAATTCCTCTACACCTAGTTGATCCAGATTATCCAAACTTAATAAGCAAGTGGAGCAAGCTCTTCCTCCGTAGCAATATTGACAAACTTTTTTGCAGTGTACATAATAAGAATTGTACCTTTGTACAATTTCAGGAATGTTAATAAATACATGATCATTTACTTTGCCTAAAAAGTTTTTGTAGCTAACTTTTTCACAAGGTAACAAGTTATTGTGCGTGTTTAAGAATATTCTTGTTTGAAAGGGCAAACAAGTTCCCGTTGGGAAGGAATCTATCAAATCATACAATAAGTAGAGTGTGTTTGAAAGATACAAATTGAGAGAATAATGTTTCAAAAACTTTTTTGATTCATTAAATGGGATCAATCGATTACTTACTATGGGTAATACGTCAGATCCTTCCTTTTGGAATTCCTTCTCGCTTATTTTTCTGGAATGAAAAATATCATCAAAAATATTTTTTTTATTAAGATTTATATGATCTGAGCTTAATTGTGATATTCTTGGAATTTTACCATATCTATTATAAATAAACTCGTAAATTCCTTTTATGGAATTGCGATTATTTAGTACTGCATTAAAATTCACATATTTATCGAAATAACTAGGATGTTTTAGTTTTATCATATCGGTATTCATTAAAACATCATGAAATGAATTTTTGTTGTTGCTTGCATAGGTACGATAACTATGAGCTTTTTCGTTTCCATCAAAACTGATTAATAACTCTATATTATTTTCAACTATAAAGTCGATATATTTGTGTATTAAGGTGGCATTTGTTGTCATATTGAACATTAAGTCCAATTTTTTGTTTTTGTTTAAAAGTTTCGCTTCTTCTATTATTTGTTGTATAGCAGGAAAATTGACAAGTGGTTCTCCCCCCAAAAAAGCTAATTGTTAATTTGGTCTTTTTATGTTTTACATTGAAAATGTATCTTAGGAAATTTAAAGCGTATTTTATATTTATATTTTTGGATTCTTTTTTTGAGAAGTTGTATAAATCACCTAGTGAACAATATTTGCATTTTAAATTACAATAATCTGTTATTTCAAATACAATAACTTTCGTTTGAGTGATATTTTCCTTTATGCTATTTTCGCTAATATTAGCTTTAAATTCAAAAGGTTTTGCTTCTCCAAAAAAACCATGATTTACAAGATAAGAGTATTTTTTCAAATAATAAGCATCTATATTTATATCTGTCGACTTTTCATGAATTTTTTTTAATTCGGGATGTATTAACATAGATAGTATGCGTTGGGTATCATACAAATAGAAGTTGTTATTTTCAGTGGAATGTATTATTGATTTCATTATAGTAGATTAATTAAACAAAAAGTTCATTCTATGCATTACATTCAAAAAATATTCAAGGTCGGTAAAGACCTTGAATATGACAACTTGGAGTCTTTGTAATAAGATAATACTAGTCGTAGATGTTGATAGCAGTAGATTATGAATACTTATCAACAGTTGCATTCGATATGCTGGTATTTGGAGAGCAGCCATCAGGACAATCAGATCCACCTTTTAGGATTCTCATTTCACGTTTCTCCAACTCATTCTCACTAAGCTTATTCAGCTTTAATTTTCCAAGGATTTGCTTTTTGTCTTTTTCCATAACTATTCGTTATTAGATTGTTAATAATTTGTTCTTTACAGAAGTAATATTACAAATGTATAGTATTTAATGCGCAAAAACAATAGTCTATTTGGGCTTTTTTTGTTTTTTTTGCGCAGAAATTCACCTTCTTAGTAGTTTCTTTATGATCCAACTGCGAATTGTACTTTCTGCGATATCGACCATGGAAGCAATTGAGCGGATGCTTTTACCTTTATCTAATAATATTTGTATTTCACACATCAACTTTTTATTGATTTTTTTGGGGGAGCTATGTATTGTTTCATTTGGAAAATCGATCTTTTTTTCTTTGTATGGGTGTAGGAGGTTACAATGGTTTGCTCTTTCGATGGCTTCTTGTATAGAATGAACATTCAATTTAACGAATAGGGCCTTGATTTGATTTTGTATCGTATGTTTACTACGACATAAGGTTTCTGAAATCTCATTTGAATTTAGTCCTTGCCGGGAAAGATTTAATAAAATTCGTTCCCGCTCGTTTAGGAGACTCATTGTATGTGTGCTCCAAGAACCGACTGCAGGTTCATATTTTTCATAAGTTAGCGAGTTTTTGTAATGTAAGTAGAAGCCGTTTTTTTTATATGCTACACTTTCTACAGAACAGATTAAATAGCTTATTTTTTCATTCTTCCAAACAGGAATCATTCTTTGGTAGAGCACTTGTGATAGTGGATCTTTAGTATAAGAGTTCTTACGAATCAAGCGGACTGTACATGAAATATGATCTATCTCATTTCGCTTTTCATGTAATGCTTGTAGGTGTTGAGGGATAATTTCTAAAAAGTTGTTCCATAAAGATAGATCTTCAGGATGGATAATCAGAGGAAATAAATCAAAGTTAAGTTTCATAGCTTCCTTTACAGAATAACCACATAGTAATAAATCATCCGGTTTGATATAGATGAAACGTTTTTTTGATATATCTAGTACGTAAAAACTACCAGTAATAACCGCAGAAAACATTCTACAATATTGAATCAGAAGAGGTTCTTGTTCTTCTGAAATTTCAATTATATTATTTATATATTGGTAGATCGACTCTTCAATGGGGTTCATAACAACATCTATTTATCAGTTATTTTCTATTAGTTTAGCCAGCTGCCGAAAAAGTAATGTATGGCAAATGACTTCTCTATCTTACTCTCTACATTCTTGGTTGTTTCATTGTTTATGATTGTTTTTATATCTGTATAGGTTAGAGGTGCTATTAGTTCTGCTGGAATTAATGTCACACGCTTTTGATAATTGCTGTTTTTGTATACTTGAGTGGTCATGCAGGGGCCTGTTGTATTAAGAATCAACTCGCAAAGATCAGAGTACATGTTGCTATTTTTCTCAGTACAAAATACAGTATCGATCAGCTCTTTGAAATAAGGATGCTCCGGAACTGTCGCCATAAAAGCATTTCCAACAATGTAAGGCACATGGATACGGAAAGCGTGAGCTTCCGGTTCCAATCCCATGGCACATTCTGTATTACATAATATAGGAGTGATATTTTCCGTACATTCATAATCCATGTCTACATATAGACCACCAAACTTATAAAGTATTAAATACCGGATTGCGTCCCAACGTTGTACATTATGTGGAAAAGCATTATAGGCCGGAATAAATTCCGGATAATAGGTTTTCAAAAATGTCTCTATATCATTTTTATTCCAAAACCGATACTCCCAATCGGGATTTAGCTCTTTCCATGATTGGGAAATCTCGACTAAAGAAGGAGGTGGTCCCGCTAAATCCTCATAGATCTGATGAATGATCTGTGGAATTTTAGGATGTATATGATTATTTCGGATTGCGGTGACAAAGTGCTCTTTTAAGTAAAAGTATTCTTTAGGCATATACAGTTCCTCGAAAGATGTATTATATTCTTTGGTTTGTGAATATAAATCGGCTTCTATGTCCGGACAGATGAAAGATGGATGAACAATATGGTCGATTTCCTCGTTTTTGATGTTTGTAAAAGGATGATTCTTTATGGCATGGGGCGTTTTGTCATTATATGCGATCTTTGTTATTAAATTTTTGTTTGGAATGATCGATAATCTATTATTGATAAGGTTTGTGTAAGCATATTTGGCCTCCCAAAAACCTTCATTGTCATGATTCGCCATATTGAAGAGTCTGTTCCAACGATATTGGAATGGAGCGTGAGAGGGTAAATTTGATAAGTAATCTAATTGTTTAAAAAGGTCGTACTTGTTTTCGTGAAGGCAGTGCTCTTGCCAAACTCTTCTCCAACCAGCCCATCCGGATACGTGGGTTAGGTTTGAATAATAGAAAGTACCGTCTCCCCTGTTTTTCCCGAATTGGTAATTGCTTCCGGATATGTGTCCGATGCGTTCATCGTGTCTGAACTTTTCCAGCAATGTCGTACAAAAACCAAAGAATGAAATGGAAGGTACACAATCATCTTCTAGAATGACTCCTTCTGGCTCTTGCTCGAAGAACCAAGAAATCGAATCAAAACAGTGTTTGTCGTATCCTTGATTTTTTTCCTGATATAGTTTAAATACTTGGCATTCCCAGTCAATGTGGGAAACAATGAACGTTGTTTCCTTACTTATTTTACGCTGTGTGTCATTAGTTGATCCATCTACTGCGATATATAGTCTTCTCGGTTTCACCACTTTGATGCGATCAAATACTTGCTTTATATTTGATCGATTAAAAGCTATAAGGAGAATCGCTATTTTGGGGTCGTAGATTATCATAATATGTATTAGTTCTTGATTAATGACAAACTTAGTATTTTTGTTAGGTTACGCTTAGAATTCCTAATAACATAGTTCAATGCAAGCATTCAGGAAAAACGTATCATTGGGGGCACTGTACAGTGATTATCACAATAGTGATGGATCAACTATATAATACTGTTTAATCCTGAAGCTTGCATATGATAAAGAATAATACCTAATTATTTTGTATGATGAATTCTCCCATAAGCCAACCTAACTGATGCTCTAACTTTACGTAAAATCGTCCTGTACTCTCATTGTTTAAAATGATAGTTATACATTCTCCTGTTTCACCAGAGATGTTGTCTTCCATTATTACAGTACCTTGTTCGTCGGTTATAGTGATGGTTAGGTTTTCAAGCGCATTCATAAAATCCACACTCAAAATGTTCCCTTGTATGGATAATGAAGGTGGAAGAGGATTAATTGAGCGATAATATTTATCCCCCCATTTCCCTCGTGTCTCAACCGGATCTCCATAGACCAACTGCACAGAAAGAAGAGCTATAAGCCCTAATAAAATAGCAAATCTTTTTCTCATGGTATTAAATTTTCTTGTAGGCAAATGTAAGACTTTAAGGATGAACTTGTTTTTATAAAACTGCACATTTTGTAATAAAAATTTGTGCAGTTTTGTAAAAAAATAAATGTGAAAGTGTTATATATCAAGTATATATCTATCAAACTCCTTAGCCGGAACATCTTTGTTGAATGCTTTTTTATATAATCGCTTTCGTAGCATCGTAATATTTGTATCGCTACAACATAACAATCGAGCAATAACTGTTGGCTTTACTTGTATCTTTAGTAGATAACATAAACGTTTCTCTGAGATGGTTGATCCGGGTAATGTTTTACTTAATGTAGAAGCAAGCGTAGGATAAATGAGATCGATTTTATCGAGAAGAGCTTGCCAGTCTTCCGGGGCCGGTGTCCAATTTTTCTTATCATGGAATTGTGCATATAATGATGAATTTTTAAAAGCTATCTCTTCCGCACGGTTTTCTTGAATATGCTTTTTATGTTTGAGTGATTGTATCTCATTCTCCAAGTGCGTGCGCATAGTATTCAAACTCTCTATTTTCAAGTTTTGATCTTGTAAATGTTCTTTCAAAGAATGTAAAGTTTGCTCATTCAAGGCTATTTGTTCTTCATAGTCGTGAATCTGGTTTTCATAGATGGACAATCGTTCTTTGTTTTGGATATCTTTTTCTTGTTGTCGAAGAATTAGCTGACTTTTTTCTTGTTTGTGTTTAAAATAAGCATAAGTTGATAGCGAAATTACTAAAAAACAGACTATCATAACGATTATGATCCTCAAATTAGATACCGCATTCTTGGCTTGTTCTTTTGTTAGTTTTAGTTCTGTCTCTTGATGATCATAAAGTGCTTGATATTTCCGGATAGATTCCATTTCTCCTTGTGCATGAAGAGAATCATGCATACTTGTATATTTCTGATCTAACAGGACGTATTGCTTCCAGTCATTTTGCTTATAGGCTATTTTTTTGAGGGTGGCATATGCGGAAATACGTGTGTCTAGCCTTGTCGTTTGTTCTTTGCAAATATTCAAATAGAATAAAGCGGAATCTAATTTATTTACTTGATTGTAATAGTCTCCTAATGTCGCATGAAAGGAAAAATCGATATTGTCAGAAAAATTATTCGCTTGCATTCTATCCAAAAATGATTTCATTTTCATTAAATACTGATTCGCTAGCGAATAATCTTTCTTTTCTATATATAAATTTCCTAACTCCGAATAAATAGACCATTCATCGAAAGATCGTATTAGGGCAATTGCGTCTAAGTAGCAAGCGATTGCGCTATCAGGAAGTGCTAGCATTTGATAAACACGGCCTAGATCACGTGAAGCGTAAGCTTGACCGATAGAATCGTTAATCGCACGAAAATTTGAGACAGCTTTTTTCTGGAAAGATAACGCTTTTTCGTAGACATCTTGAAAAGTGTAGAGTATTCCAATATAGTTATTTACTCTTCCCAGTAAAGCGTGATCTTTTATCGATTCTTCATCCCGTAAGGCTTTTAGATAACACTCTTGGGCCTTTAGTGGATGGTTCTGATCTTGGCTGATTCTTCCCCTATAATACCAAGCTTTCGCTTTTCGTTCCAGATCGTCTGTTTCCTCATAATAATCCGTTGCGATCGTGATCAGCGAGTCGGTTTCATGCTTAACAAAAGTTTTGTCTTGCGCTTCCGTCAGCAATAAATAATAATGTGCCTTATCTTTTCGGGATAGGTTTTCTTTGTTCTCTATTTGCTCAAGGAGCATTAAGGCGCTATCCGGATGTTGGGGCATAAGGTTCTCTATTTTTCGGAAGTCTATGGTTTGATGGCCCATTCCGTCGCAAGAGATCCATATAATAGGTATTAGAATTAACAGGAAAACAATGTTTTTCTTCATCTGCGTATTATTTGTTGGCGATAAAGATAATACAAAAAGGCGAGGATATTCCGGCTGGAAAGTCCGACTTTTTTGAACGGTTTTTATTTATGTTGTAAATGCATTGAATAACAGATTGTTACGCTAGGTGTAAACTGTCTGTTTATGGCTTGTCAAATGAATAACTTACGGTTTGTCAAGTGAATAACTTACGAGTAGGGGTAGCCGTAAGCTTACGAGTTGGGAAATGATTAGTTATTCACTTGAGGAGCCTTTTGGGGGAGAAATATACTTCGATGCCACTTGAAGTATATCTTCTCCGGGCATAGGATATATACTGTATCGGCAAAGTAAGTATATCTGGATAAAAACATGACTTTTTCACCCAACCAGCCACTTCTCGATATTGCGGGTCTCGGAAGAGAAGTTCACGCCGATCTTGAAGACTTCCCGGTCGTCTCCGGCGAAGGGTAGGGCGTAGCCTTTCTCCTCGATCTGCCGCAGGGCCTCCTCGGCGGTTCCGTTGAGCTTGAACTCCATGATATATACATAGCGATCGGTTTGCAAGACGAGGTCTATACGCCCGTTCGAGGTATGGTACTCCACTTGCGTGTACAGGCCGACCAGCTTGAAGACGATGAAGAGGACGTTCCGGTAATGCAGCTCCGTGTCTCGTTCCGGCTTTTGCCCGGCGATCACCTCGTAGGGTGTGTCGGCGAAGAAGCTTTGGAGGCGGTGGAAGAAGGCGTCGTAATTGCCAGACCGTATCTCCCGAACGAACTGTCCGATCTCGAAGGGGGTCTTAGAGGCTTGTATGCTCGTATAGAAAGGAAGTAGGTATTTGACGAAACCTTCTTCCACCTCCTTGTTCGGGAAACCCAGTCGATAAATGCCAAACTCAGGATCATAGCCCTTGATGGTAAGATACCCGCTTTGGTAGATGACGGGTATGGGATTGTTCGAGGCGGAGTCGATGCTGTTGAGCACGTCGGCGTCGGTTTCCGTGTTGGCCATCTCGTAGAGGTCGTAATGGGTGTGCTTGAGCAGCTCCACGAGGTAGGAGGGTGTTCCGGTCTCGAACCAGTAGTCTCCGAATTCCATCTTAGCGAAGGTATTCAATAGGCTGAATGGATTGTATATACCCTCGGACTTGGCGGTGAAATGGTATCCGTCATAGCGTTGCTTGAGTTTTAGGCAGGTTTCCTCGTAGGTCGTCATTTGGGTATCAGCCAGTTCCTTCACTTCGTCTTCCAGATAGGCATGTATCTCTTTCTCTGTGATGCCGCATATCTCGACGTACCGATTATCCATCGACAGGTCCATGAGGTTGTTGAGGTCGCTGAACACGCTTATCTTGCCGAACTTGGTCACACCTGTGAGCAGGGCGAAACGGATGGCCCTATCCATGGTCTTCAATACGCCGTAGAAGGGTTTGAGCATGTTCCGGAGCCGGTTTTGCATCTCCTCGTCGTGCAAGTTCTGTAGCAAGGGCTTGTCGTACTCGTCTATCAGGATCACGGCCCTTTGTCCGGTTTTGCGGTAGGCCCGGTCGATGATTCCGGCGAAACGGAGGGGCAGGGTCACTTCCGAGGGACGTGTCCCATATTCGTCTTCGTACCGGGACAGGATGTCGTTTAATATCTTGTATAAGCTATCCGGAGAGTCGTATTGGGAGATATTCAGGTCAAAATGGAGGATCGGGTATTCTTTCCAGTCCTTTTCCAGTTTCTCCATGGCCAGTCCTTCGAACAACTCCTTTTTCCCTTGGAAGTAGGCCTCCAGCGTGGACAGCAACAGGCTTTTCCCGAAGCGCCGGGGGCGGCTGAGGAAGTAATACTGTCCGGTAGTAACCAATTGATAGACCAAGGCTGTCTTGTCAATATAGAGATAGCCGTCCTTGCGAATTTTCTCGAAGTTCTGTATGCCGATGGGATAAATTGTCTGGTTCATATCGTCCTATATTTTATGCGACTTATAAGCAAAGTTACATAAAATATAGGAGAGGAACCGTATCTTTAGAAGTAAATTTTCAACAATAATATCTTACTATGAAGTCTATTTATAATTCGCTGATAATAAGATAGATAAATATGCTTGTCGGATTTCCGTAAAAACACGTACATGTTTTCACGGATTCACGTACGTGTTTTTGGGAATTCACGTACGTGTTTTCCGAAAAACATGTACGAATAAAAAACAAGTCTGGAAAAATAGACAATAAGTAAGAAGTTTTTTACTCCTTATACTTAGCCACCATAATCACGGGGTTGGATTCCTCATTCAATCCCGCTGCGATCTCATTCAATCGGCCTTTCAGCTTACCTTTCTCGTAGGCTTCCACCAACTCATTGGCTTCTAGTTTCTTTATGAAAGCGATCCCATCGTTATTGATGATCTTTAGTATTCCGTGTTCGTACCACATATTAACGGGTGTCTGATCTACGAAATCGTTATTATATACGACACACTCAAAGATAGCGTCCTCTTGTTTATCATATACCAAGTCGGTTCTGGGGAATCCGGTTTCTTTCTCAAAATCCCATTGTTTCTTTGTTGTTTGCATGAAATAATACCGGTCGGTAAGAATACTTGGATAAAGAAATACTTCCGGGGCCATAGAGCGGATAGGTGGAGTCCTTACGATAAAGGGTTTGATAGAGTGATCTTGCGAATAACTATAAATCGTATCTGTAGATGGCTCTACTAAAACCCAACTTCCATTTTGGGAAATTAATTCGGTATTACGAGGTCCCGCGGCCCAACCTCCTTTCGATAAAAACGGTGATATCTTATGCTCATAAGGGAGTTCGATTTCCTTGACAATGCTCCCGTCTTGTTTGGACAGGAGCCAAAATGCGCTTTTTCTCAGATTTATATAATTGCCAATCTCATCGTAGCAGATTAAGTTGTCTTGATCGAAATTGTATGTCTTCCCGCTATTGAAATTAAAATCTTTATCGTACTTTAAAGTTCGCTTAAAGTTTCCGGACAGGTCGTATACGATAAACTGGCTCGAGTAGTAGTTGTTGATAAACAGCTCACCTTTCTCCTCATCGAGGGCAATAGACCCGATATTCGTGTATTCTTGGCTACCTTGGCCGCTGCGGTTGATTTTTCTCTGGCCTTTTCCGGTCCGGTCGAAGATAAATATATCTCCGTCTTGTCCGTTCTTGTTTCTAAGGATTATGAGATTTTTGCCGATGGCTTGCATGCTGGCTGAGGTTATGAATTCCTCATTCGTTTCTAATGGGATGTATTCCACATCCAAAAAGTCTTGAAGAATCAGTTCCTTCTTCGGATAATTTGCCGTGATATCCACGGTTAAAAAGTCGTTAGCCGGTTGCTTGCCACTTTCGCATCCCGTTATCAGGAACAGGATCATCGCAGAGATTGTGAGTATAAGTTTCATGGTAGTATGTTTTTAAAGGTGTTCTTTTAGCAAACATATGCTTTTCTCACTGTCAGAAAAATATTTTATACATCTATTTTCGTGAATGTGTTGTTTAACATTATCTTTGCAAGTCAATGAACGTGAATATGGAAGATGATTTTGATATAAGGGATGCCCGGATGCCGGAAAACGAGCGAGAGTACGAGAACGTGCTTCGGCCGCTTTCGCTCCGTGACTTCAGCGGGCAGGCGAAGGTGGTGGAGAACCTGAAGGTGTTCGTCATGGCTGCCCGCATGCGTAAGGAGGCGCTGGATCATGTGCTTTTGCATGGACCTCCCGGGTTGGGAAAGACGACGTTGTCGAATATTATAGCGAACGAGTTGGGGGTTGGTTTCAAGGTCACGTCGGGGCCGGTGCTGGATAAACCGGGAGATCTGGCCGGGGTATTGACCTCGCTGGAGAAGAACGACGTGCTTTTTATCGATGAGATTCACCGGCTGAGCCCGATCGTGGAGGAATACCTGTATTCCGCTATGGAGGATTACCGGATCGATATCGTGATCGATAAAGGACCGAGCGCCCGCTCGATACAGATCGATTTGGCTCCGTTTACATTGATTGGCGCTACGACCCGTAGCGGCTTGCTGACTAGTCCGCTGCGTGCCCGTTTCGGTATCAATATGCACTTGGAGTATTATGATATGGAGACGCTGACGAAGATCGTGCTCCGTAGTGCTAATATCTTGAATGTAAAATGTGAGTTGAACGCCGCTAGGGAGATCGCTTCCCGTAGCCGGGGTACGCCTCGTATCGCCAACGCTTTATTGCGCCGTGTGCGTGATTTCGCTCAAGTGAAGGGGAACGGAGATATCGATAAGGCGATCGCTTGCTTCTCTTTGGAGGCGTTGAATATAGATCGGTATGGCTTGGATCAGATCGATAATAAGTTGCTGACGACGATCATTGATAAATTCCAGGGAGGCCCGGTCGGATTAACGACGATCGCCACGGCTTTGGGCGAGGACCCCGGAACGCTAGAAGAAGTGTACGAGCCTTTCTTGATCAAAGAGGGCTTTATCAAACGCACGCCCCGTGGCCGTGAGGTCACCGATTTAGCTTATACCCATCTGGGACGTAGCCGGGTGGGGGAACAAGGTTTTTTATTTGATTAGACAGATAGATATGGCAGGAGGAATGAAGCGGCTCGCTAAAGAGACAGCCGTTTATGGATTGAGTAGTATAGTGGGGCGTTTCCTGAATTGGATGTTGGTGCCGATGTACACACGTGTGTTGGCCGGAACAGGGGATTATGGGATCGTGACGAATTTATATGGTTGGACAGCCCTGTTGCTGGTCTTGCTTACTTATGGCATGGAGACGGGGTTCTTCCGTTTCATCAATAAGAAAGAGGAGCAAGAGCCGATGCGGGTGTATGCTTCCGTGCTGTATTGCTTGCTGGGAAGTTCGGCGCTGTTTAGCGTAGCGGTTTTCGCCTTATTGCCATCTATTAGCGCCGGCTTGGGATATGGCGACCATCCGGAGTATATCGGGATGATGGCGGGTATCGTGGCGGTAGACGCTTTTTGTTGCATTCCGTTCGCTTATCTTCGGTATAAGGGGAAAGCATGGCGTTTCGCCGGGATTAAGTTGCTGAGTATTTTCTTGAATATTATCTTGAATATATTCTTCTTGATCACTTGTCCGTGGTTGCATACGCACTATCCGGAGGCGATAAGCTGGTTCTATCGTCCGGATTATGGGGTAGGCTATGTATTCGTGGCGAACGTGTTTACGACACTGATAACCTTATTGCTTTTGATCCCGGATATCTTGCCGGGCATATGGGCGAGAGTAGACGGAACGGTATTGAAACAAATCTTGCGTTATTCCTTCCCGATCCTCATTCTAGGTATTGCCGGTATCTTTAACCAGACGGCAGATAAGATCCTGTTTCCATTCTTGTTTGATGATAAGGAGTATGCGAATGAGCAATTGGGTATATACGGCGCATGCTTCAAGATCGCCGTGGTGATGGTGATGTTCACGCAGGCTTTCCGGTATGCCTATGAGCCGTTTATTTTCGCTAAAAACAAGAGCGATGATAATAAGAAAGCCTACTCGGAAGCGATGAAATATTTCATCATATTCGCCTTGTTTATCTTCCTCGGGGTAATGTTCTATATCGATATCTTGAAGTACTTTGTCGGGCCGGCCTATTATCCCGGATTACGGGTGGTGCCGATCGTGATGTTGGGCGAGTTGTTCTTCGGTATTTATTTCAACCTCTCCTTATGGTATAAGCTGATCGACCAGACACGATGGGGCGCCTATTTCTCCACGATCGGATGTGTGGCCACGGTCTCTATCATCTTGCTGTTCGGTCCCTCGTACGGTTATATGGCTTGTGCGTGGGCATCGTTCTTTTGTAATTTATTGATGATGCTTTTATCCTATTTTGTAGGACAAAAGAAATTCCCGATCGAGTACGACTTGAAATCTGCGTTTCTTTATTTCGGAGTGGCGACGGTGTTATACGTGGCAGGCATGGCACTGCCGATACAGTCTGAATGGCTCCGGTTGGGATACCGTACGATCTTATTAGGCGTATTCATCGCGTTTATGGTTAAAAGGGATTTACCTTTACGAGAACTCCCGTACGTAGGACGTTTCTTTCGTTAATCGGTAGGTTCGGACGGCTTGGACGGCGTGGCGATTGGCATCGTGATAACGAAGCGTGAGCCTTTCGTATAAGACGGATCTGTCTTTATCTTACCGTTTAGCCGGTTAACGATCAAGCGACATAGGTAAAGCCCCAGGCCAGAGCCGGGAATGAAATCATTGGTCTTCGTGAAACGCTCGAATATCCATTCCTGTTTGTCTTGAGGGATGCCGCAACCCGTATCTGTTACCGACAGGGTCACTAAATTGGCTCCGCTATCCAGATGGTATGAAAGTGTGATGCTTCCTTTCTCCGTGAATTTATTTGCGTTTGCCAGCAGATGTGAGATGATCAAGCTGAAATAAGCGCGGTTGGTCAAGATCATATCATTCTCCTTATCGCCTTCCACCACATAGTTGATCTCCGGCTTCTCTTGATATTTCTTTACCTGTTGCATCTCATGTAAACAAAGCTCATGGATTCGTGTGGGAACAAGAGGAAGGGAATCATTGCCGCTATCGAGCTGGGCGATCTCAAGGAGATTGTTCAGCATGGAAGTCAAGTGGTAACAGTTTTCATAGATAATACGGCTGAAAGCCTGTTTCTCGTCCATGGAGATATCGTCGTTGGTGATGAGTTCCGAGAAACCGTTGATCGCGTTTAAGGGAGTCCGTATCTCATGCGACATATTCCGGATGAAGGCGGTCTTCATCTCCTCGCTCTCTTGTGCTTTCCGGTTCGCTATCAAGACCTGCTCGTTGGATTTCTGTAATGCTTGATAAAGAGATCTCATCTTGCCTAACCGGAAAAAGATATAGAACACGGCGCATAAGGCTAGAAGCAATAGGGATATATATAGGTAATTCTCCTTCTTGCTTTTCTGCAATTCCAATTCCAATGATTTCTTTTCGATCACCAACTTGTTCGCCCCTTTCTCGATCTCGAGATTCTCCATTTTCTTCCGGAGTTCTTGCATACGCAAGGTATCTAGCAATACCGCATACTCTTTGGATGTCTCATAGGCCTCCTTGTACATCCGGAGGCTGTCGTAGGCGGCGGCTTTCGCGGATACATAGGCGATTACATGCTCCTTGTAAAGCGGTATTTGTTTGGAGAAATTGATCAAGGAGTCGCTGAACTCGATGAATTTCTTATAGTCCTTGATGCCTAGGTAATAATTCGCTGAGGTATAATAAAGCTCATATTCCGGTATGGCGCTGGCTGATTCCGGATAAGCCTTCAACAGATTCATGAACTCACGGTAATAGGAGGTCGCCAAATCTTTTCCGATAGCCTCGGCGCTAATGGCAAGGTTTGAATAAGCGCTTAATAAATGGCGTTTGTTGATCGCGTAAGGACGTTTCCTCATCTCCGGGATATTAGAGTAGCCCAAGATCGTGTTTAGGTAACGGGTCGCATACCGTCCCCGTTCTTGGGAGTCGCTCGCATAAGCGCATAGCATGAAATAGGTATTAGGCAGGAAATTGTATGCGTATCGTATGGGTAGTTTCTCCGCCGTGGTCAGGACATTATCGAAATATTCTTTCCCTTGCTTGAAGTCCTCCTTAAGCATGTTCTCCTCCATGACGCTGTTGCTGACAGCCATACCAAGTACATAATTGCAGGCTATTTTCTCATAGGGAGACAATTTGTCGGGTTCCTCCAGCTTGAATAGGCAATTCATGAGGACTTTCCTTCTTGGTTCACCGGATGTGTAGAATATGACGCGCGTATCTTGGATCATTTTCATGAACGATACGAGGCTGGTTCTGGCTTCTCCTTTTAGCTCCTGCTCGGCTTTGGCGATATAGACATTTGCGCTATCGGTTTGGTCCGTGTTGATATAATGCCGGAGAATCTCGGTCAATGCCGCTTCCTTATAGTAATTGTCATTCGCTTTTAAGGCTTCCTGATAGAGTTGTTTAGCGTTTACTAATATGTCATCGTTTCGTGAGATATCCATCAAGTTGGCGAGGATTTCCAGCCTTGTGCGCTCGGAGGTCGTTTTTTGCAAGGCGCTTTTAAGCGAGTCTGGTGTAGTCGTTTGAGATGAAACGACAAAGGACATAAATAATAAGCATAAATGTATTAGATATCGTTTCATACAAATAGAATCTCTTGTTGTGTTTATTGTATTACAAATGCAAATATACGTAATCTCACCATAAAAAAGCTATTAAATAGTTAGAAAAACAAACAATTGAAATATCTTTGCATAAATATGGGACAAGATTAATACCGCATGGAAAAAGGATTGCTACATAAACAGATTATGGATTTTTTTGTCCGTAATTTCGACGTCAGGCAGGACAAAGAGGATGAACTGGACACGATAGAATCTATTAAGAAGGGAGTCGAATTTAAGGGGACAAATTTATGGGTACTTATTTTCGCTACATTTGTGGCCTCTCTCGGATTGAATACGAACTCTACGGCCGTGATTATCGGCGCCATGCTGATCTCGCCGTTGATGGGACCGATCATGGGATTCGGCTTGGGATTGGGAATCTCCGATTTCGAGTTGATCAAGCGTTCGTTCCGTAATTTCGCTACCGCTACTATTTTTAGCGTGATTACCTCCACCTTATATTTCTTGATCTCACCGATCAGCGAGGCGCAAAGCGAGTTGCTTGCCCGTACGCAACCTACGGTATACGATGTATTGATCGCTTTCTTCGGCGGTCTGGCCGGAATCGTGGCGAGCTCGACAAAGAGTAAGGGTAACGTGATTCCGGGTGTAGCTATCGCTACGGCTTTGATGCCTCCGCTTTGTACGGCTGGATTCGGGTTGGCGAGTGGCAATTTGTATTACTTTTTCGGTGCTTTTTATCTGTATTTTATCAATACGGTTTTTATCAGTTTGGCTACGTTTGTCGTCGTTCGTTTGTTGAAATATCCGAAGAAAGTTTTCTTGGATAAACAACGGGAAAAGATCGTGACTCGTTACGTGGGTATCATTGTTTTTTTCACGATCGTGCCGAGCCTTTTCTTGAGTTATAACTTGATCCGGAGTAGTTATTTCAATGATCGGGTACGTAACTTCGTATCGGAGGAGTTGACTTTCCCGAATACGCAAATCTTGAATAAGGTCGTTACGGATACGAGCGAGAAAAAGGAGGTGAAAGTAGTCTTGATCGGCCAGACGGTACCGGATGAGATGATCGCTAACGCCCGGGCTAAATTGCCTAAGTATGGATTGAAAGATGTGCATTTAGTCGTGCAACAAGGCTTCGGACAAGAGGCCACGGATATCAATGAGTTGAAAAGCCTCTTGATGCAGGATTTATATAAGAATAGCGAGGAGGTGCTACGTGCGCAGACCATCCAGATAGATTCGTTAAAACGACAGGTTGACAAATATCAGAGTTATAGGCGTTTGACATCCGAGTTGATCCCGGAGATGAAGGTTCTTTTCCCCTATGTAGTCGAGGCTTCTTGCTCGAATACGTATATCGTGAATACGGAGACGGCGAAGCCGGATACGGTTATGCTGGTTTATCTGAAAAGTAAGACGATCATTAAAGATGCGGAACGTAAGAAGATCAAGGAATGGCTGTCGGCTCGTGTGGAAATGAAAAATATTAAATTACTAATCGAATAATTTAGACTAATCAGAGTAGAATGAAGTTGATGAAAAGAGTGTGGGCGGCTTTGTTGCTTTTAGCCGCTTCCGGCCAGTTATATGCCGATGAGGGCATGTGGGTGCTGAAGGAATTAAATAAGCAGAATTTGGCGAGAATGGCCGAGTTGGGTTTTACCCCATCCTATGATCAGTTGTATAGTGAGACGGATCCTTGCGTGGCGAACGCCGTGGTAATCTTCGGTGGGGGATGTACCGGTATTACGGTCTCTAACGAGGGATTGATCTTCACGAATCACCATTGTGGTTTCGGAGCCATCCAGCAGTTGAGTAGTGTGGAGCACGACTATCTGAAAGATGGTTTTGTCTCTCAAAGTAAACAGGAAGAACTTCCGGTTCCAGGCTTGACAGTACGTTACCTGAAAGAGACCGTAGACGTGAGCGATCGTATCAACAGCCAGATCTCCGGTATCGAGGATGAGTTCCAGCGTTTGTCGGCGGCTGATTCTATCGGTCGTGTGATTTGTGATTCCGTGGGAAATAATGAGTTCCTAGCGGCTGATGTTGTTCCTTTCTATAGCAATAATAAATATTTCTTGGTGGTGTACGATGTTTATCGTGACGTGCGTATGGTTTTCGCTCCGCCTAGCTCTATCGGTAAGTTCGGTGGCGATACGGATAACTGGATGTGGCCTCGGCATACCGGTGATTTTTCCGTATTCCGTGTGTACGCCAACGCGGATAATAAACCGGCGGAATACAATGCGGATAATAAGCCTTATACCCCGAGATATGTAGCGGAGGTGTCTATGCAAGGCTATCAAGATAAAGATTATGCCATGACAATCGGTTTTCCGGGAAGCACGGATCGTTATTTGTGCTCTTGGGGCGTGCAACAGCGTATCGAGAATAGTAATAAGCCCCGTATCGAGGTGCGTGGCATCAAGCAGGGCATCTGGAAAGAGGCGATGTTGGCTAGCGACGCCGTACGTATCAAATATGCCTCTAAGTATGCGGGAAGCTCCAATTATTGGAAGAACTCGATCGGTATGAATAAAGGATTGGCGAATCTAAACGTGATCGAACGTAAACGTGCGGAGGAGACGGCCTTCGCTGATTGGGTAGCGAAAGATCAGGCCCGGGGCGCTAAATATGGCGAGGTCTTGAATTTGCTGGAAAAAGGATATACCTCGACCAATAAATATAGAGAGGCTTTGACCTATTTGAATGAGGCGTTTTCTAGTGGAGCGGAGATTATTCGTTTGGCCCGTATGGTGCAATCGGTGGATATTGAAGGAGCTACCCCGGAAGAGATTACTGTCTTTTTAGAGGATCGTATCCAACCGTTCTTCAAGGATTACGAGCCGTCTTTGGATCAGAAGGTACTGGCCGCGATGATGAAGATCGCGAAAGAACGTGTATCTCCGGAGTTCTTGCCGGATATTTATACGAGCGTTGATAAGAAGTATAAAGGAAATTATGAGAAATATGCGGCGGATGTATTTAAGAAGACTTCCTTATTGTCGTACGACAAGATCGCCGAGATGTTGAGAAATCCGAAGCAATATGAGAAATTGAGAAAAGATCCGGCGGCGGAACTGAGCTTGTCCGTATTGGTGTCTATCTTCCAGTTACAGCAGTTGATGGGTGATGCGGAGTATGATATCGCTAAGGGAGAACGTTTGTATTTCGCGGGCTTGAAGGAGATGTATCCGGAGAAAGCTTTGTCTTCCGACGCTAATTTCACGATGCGTTTGAGCTATGGTTCTATCGGAGGGTATCGTCCTTATGATGCCGCATGGTACAATTATTACTCAACGGATAAAGGTATCCTAGAGAAAGAGGACCCGACGAGCGATGAGTTCTGGGTACAACCGGAGATACTGGATCTGGTTCGTAGCCGTGATTTCGGACCTTACGCGAATGAAAAAGGGGAATTGCAGCTGTGCTTCCTCTCGAACAATGATATCACGGGTGGTAATTCCGGTAGCCCGGTATTCGATAAAAACGCCCGTTTGATCGGACTTGCTTTCGACGGTAACTGGGAGGCGATGAGTGGTGATATCGCTTTTGAACCGGATTTGCAACGTTGCATCGGCGTAGATATCCGCTATGTCCTTTTCATGATCGATAAATGGGGTAAATGCCCGAGGTTGATTGAGGAGTTGAAGCTGGTTCGATGAGAGAAAAAAGAGATGGGCATCCGTGATTTCCGCAGATGCCCATTCTAAGGAGCTTATGATGCCCATCGTAAGGAGCTTTGAATGCCTATTGTAAGCGCCTTACGATGGGCATTGTACTAAATGCCTAATTTAGACTTGATTGCTTTCGGTATTGCGTCCTTATGCACCATGATGTAAATCGTCTTGGCACGGACAAAGCTATCTGACATGTTGAGGTAACCGCCGAATGTATTACGTTCGGTTCCCCAAGAGTTCTTCGTGATATAATATTTCGTGCCGTTTTGATCCTTGGCGATGCCGGTAAGGTGCATCAAATGGTCATCGGTCGTGACGAACGCCTCGAAGCCTTCTTGACGGACCTGCGGGGTGACGTTTACTTCCGGGAAAGGTTTCTCGAATTTGTAGACTTCCTCCAGACGTTCCTTCTCGTCCATTTTCTCGAAGCGGGCACGGTCAGTAGTCGAGTAATCTTCCACCTTCTTTACCTCCGGGTTGATCGCCACGCCATTCTTGAAAGAGAAGCCTTTCTCGCTCACGTCGCCATCCCAGCATACCGTGTAACCGTTATTCAACGCATAATCCGCTACTTCCATCATTTCATTCAATGGTAGGTTATACATTTGCGCATGCTCCCAGTTATCGGGAACCTCTACCTCGAATTTCTGGTAATACGGATGATGCGTGAAGCTTGTCAGCTCGATATAATCGTCCATATTCAACCCTAGGGAGGCGGCGAATGTCTTCGGGGTATATTCCTTGCCTTGATAGGTGAATTTCTCCGGAAGCTTGCCTAGGTAGGTATCGAATAGGTTATCGATTAGTTTGTAATATTCCGGGCTCCGTTTTTTCATATCCACGGCGGTCGTTGCGATCGCCTTGATGTATTTTACCATCTCGGCATGATTGTGCCGGTCGGAATCGTAGTTGATACCCGAGTACACCTCTTCAGGAACGATACCTACTTGGTTGAAAGCGTTCATGAAGGTGTGGGAGAGACTTCCTTGACCGATATTACCTCTACCTTGGCGGACATAATTATCCTGCAACTGGTTCATGTATTTCTGGCGGACGATAAACATCTCGGAGAGATCGTACGTCCCTTTTCCCATACGGAGTAATTCGGACTCCATGAAAGAGGTCGTGGCGAAACACCAGCAGGTTCCCGTGGATGCTTGATTCTTGACTGGCGTGGCGGGTACCTTTACTACATCCGTAAATTGGTAGCCTTGGGCGAATGTGCTCAAGGAACCTAACGCTAAGGCGCATGATAGAATGAATGTTCTCATTGTATATGAATTTAAGTTTATATTATTATTGTAGAGACGGGGCGTGCCTCGTCTTTACTATCGGATGTGGTGATTAGAAGCCTCTTTCGAATTGGGTCCAGAATGAGTCTCCCATTTCTCTCCAGCGTAGCATCGTGGCTCCGGCGAAATCGGCGGTATATCCGGTTAGGTATTCTTTTGCGGCCTCCTCACCTTGTTGGGTAAGAATCTCTTTGTAACGGCTCTCTACGAAAGGAAGTTCTGTCTGCCCTTTCTCCGTAAAATGGGCGATAGATGCTTTCATACGATCTTTAGTCGCTCCCCAACGTACGGTAGCGAGTTTGTTGGCACGACGGAAAGCCCATACGGCGGCATCTTCCCGGTAACGGTGCTGTCCGCAAACCTTGAAGCAAGCCGGGAGATCTTTCGTCCCACAGAAGATGGGGATGCGGGGGCTTTGTCCGGGATTATCATAGGCCATCCAAACCACGCCGCCTACCGCGTCGGGCAGCCAGTCACGCAATTGGATCACGGTAGAGTAGGAGCATTGCGGCACGGCTACAAGGCGGTAGCGTTTCACGGCATCCGGTCTGAGTCCGTTTAACATGTTTACCATATCCGTAGTCATCCACGGATTCGCTACCGGGCTGATAATGGTATCTGTCTCGTTACTATCTTTTTTCTTGACGGCGACTTTCAGGTTCTTCGTCATATCATATTCCGTCCCCTCATACGTCTCGGAGAGAAGGGCCATCACGTCGGTCACGTCAACCGGTTTTTCCGGTTTTACGCTGATCGGAAGTTCCTCGGCATCATAAGAAAGATGCAAGGATGGCGCCAGCTTATTCAAAATGAAAAACTCACGGATGCTGAAGGATTTCAATTCTCCCGAATAGTTCCCGCCGCCATAGGCCTCCCAGAAGCGGAACGGTTTCTTCCCGTCCCAGAAGCCCATGCGCTTGGCTACCTCGAATACGTTGGCGGAAGCCATGCAATTCTCCTTGTCGCTCGGATCTACCTTGGAGATACGGGGGATATTGGCCGATACGCCCACATGATCGTCGGGGATGCGGATCGCCGCCCATACGCCACCGATCTTATCCGGACCCTCGCCGAAGACCTCGAAATGCCATACCTCTTTCGGATCCGCTATCGTAAGGCACTCGCCCCAGTCGCCATATCCGTATTTCTCGATCAACTCGCCCATTAAGCGGATCGCGTCACGGGCGGTCGTGCAACGTTGCAAGGCGATTCGCTGAAGTTCCTCGATCATGAACATACCTTTCTTGTTGACAAGGGCTTTCCGGCCGGTGATCGTTGTTTCCCCGATGCCTAGTTGCTTCTCGTTCAGGCAAGGATAGGCCGTGTTGAGGAATTGATACGTAGACCGCGCTTCGGGTAGCGTTCCTTTTGCGATCATCCCCCGGGTTCCCTCGGCGTATTCGGTATGCATACGTCCGGTATAGACTGTGGTTGTCGTATCGTGATCGTACGAGGCGGAAGGTACGATATCCATCCAAGTGCGGTAATTGCTATCGCAGGTGTGGCTGGTCATCACGGAACCATCCGCCGAGGCTTTTTTCCCGACCATGATACTCGTACAACTCTCCGGGTTTAACACCGGCTCCGGATACTGGATCTGTTGCGCCACGGAAACGGATAGGCTGGCGTAAAGCATGATTACATAGGTAAAAAGTTTTTTCATCTTTCTTGTATTTTAAATGTTTGTATCAATTGTCCGAGAAGATTTTTATGACCGTAAATATACGATTTATTTGTTAATTCTTGAATACGATACGACTATAAGCATGGTATAAGACGGAACAAGTCTACTAAAGTCATGAAATTATATATTAGGTGAAAGTGAGAGCGTGCTAAGAAAGGCGGATTGCCCTAAAATCACTTTCTGGGCAATCCTATAGGTTATTTCAAATATGAATAAAACGAATGGCCTATTCACGTCCTCCGCCTAAGGCTTGATAGAGGTTAATAACCCCTTGGATTTCCGTGAAACGATTAGCCACTTGGGTTAGTTGGGCATTTAATAATCCTTGTTGTGCTGTGAGTACTTCTAGATAGGTTGTCGTTCCGTGCTGCATAAGTAGGGAGGTACTTTTATAGGCTCTTTCGAGAGACTCTATCTGTTTTTCAAAGTACACAGCCTTGTCACGTGCTGTATGATATTGCACCAAAGCATCGTTAACCTCGGTTCCTGCGTTCAGTAAAGCTTGCTCAAAACTCAACCGGGCCTCTTCTTGTTGCGCTTTGGTGATTTTCAGTTGTCCTAGAAGTTGTCCTCTGGCAAAAAGTGGCTGGGTGAGTGAGCCTACTGCCGAGGCCAGAAACTTACCCGGATTGGTGATGACTGCACCTGCCGAGTTAGTCCAGCCGGCCGAACCACTTAGGGTAATAGAGGGATAAAAAGCGGAACGGGCTTGATTAGTGGCGTAAAATGCACTTTCCAGAGCATGTTCCGCTGCCCTTACATCAGGGCGGTTTGATAATAAATAGACGGGTATGCCTACTGAGAAATGTTTCGGCAGTTGCTGGTTTTCCAATTCACCTCTTTGTATGGTATGAGGTGTATCAGCCAGTAACAATACAAGGCTGTTCTCTACCTGATTGATTTGTTCTTTCAGGTCGAGGATGGATGTACAGATGCTGTAGTACGTAGCTTCCATTTGGGAAACAGCTGTTTCGTTTACTATGCCTGCATTCATTAAGGCACGGGTGGAATTGACCGTCTCTTTCCAGGAGGAAGCGGTTTGCTCTGAGATCTTCAACTGAGCATCCAGCATAAGCAGGGAATAATAAGTATTAGCTATTCCGGCGATTAGCTGTGTACGTACCGCTTGCCGATAATCTTGACTTTGTGCGTAAAGAGCTTGCGCCTGCTTTTTGGTATTGCGCATTTTACCAAATATATCCAGTTCCCAACTGGCTGTTATCGGAATCGAATAAGTCTGTGTAGCCTTATGGGAGTCGAAACTGCTCACCGCTCCTTGAGGAGCGAAAGCGAAGGCAGGCAGGAAAGCTAGCTTGGCTGACAGTAAAGCTGCTTCAGCCTCCTCTACACGGAGTTGTGCGGAACGATAGTCTGTGTTGTTTGCTAGGCCATGCTCAATGAGTGTTTGGAGCTGCGGGTCGGTGAAGACCTCCCGCCAGCTCATGTCTCCCAAGGATACAGTATCCGTTTGAGCGGTGGCCTCTGAGCCGTACAGATCTGCGGAAACCTCAGAAGCCGGTTTGTATTTTGTATATATACCACAGCTGTTTAACATAACGCATGATACAGCTAGTGTGATGATATGTCGTTTCATTCTTTTTCTATAATTGTAATTAATGGGATTCTCCCGATTTATTTATGATTCTCGCGTTCGTTTGCGCTCTTTTCTTGCTCTTGCAATACTTGTAGGTCTGCCTCTACTTCCATCGGCTTGCGGATCTTCTCTTGTAAGAACTCGAAAGCGATGTAGAATACTGGTACAACGAAAAGCAAGGCCAATGTACCGATAGCCATACCGCCGACTACACCAGTACCCAACGAGGAGTTACCGTTGGCGCCGGCTCCACTCGCAAACATCAACGGAAGCATACCGAAGATCATCGTCAATACGGTCATCAAGATAGGACGCAGACGTACTTGGGCGGCGGAGTAGGCTGATTCGATAATACCCATGCCCTTCCGACGGCGTTCGATGGCATATTCCGTAATCAAAATGGCGGTTTTTGCCAATAGGCCGATTAACATAATTACACCGGTTTGTAGATAGATATTGTTTTCCAATCCGAATAACTTAGCGAAGAGGAATGACCCCATCAATCCGAAAGGTACGGAAAAGATGACAGCGAACGGGATTAGGAAACTTTCGTATAGGCATGCGAGAATCAAGAAAATCAACAGGATACAGATCGCATAGATGAATATAGTCTGTGTACCTCCGGATGCTGCCTCTTCACGCGATATACCTCCATATTCGTAGCCATAACCGGCAGGTAGGCTCTGGTTGGCTACTTCTTTGATTACTTGCTGCACCTCTCCCGTTGAGTAACCCGGAGCTGGGTTCACGTTTACGGTAATGGCACTGAATAGGTTGAAGCGGTTCTCCACTTCTGATCCCATAATCCTCTTAAGAGTGACGAACTGACTGATAGGAGCCATCTCCGTCCCGTTGCGTACGAACATATTGTCTAATGCTTGCTCATCGAGACGATATTCAGGAGAGGCTTGCAACATCACGCGATACACTTTACCGAATTGGTTATAGTTGGAAATATAGGCACCACCGCAATAGCTACCGAGAACATCCAATACGGAAGCGGGCGAGATACCGGCTCGTTTACATTTGGCGGCATCTACATCTACAGAGATCTGCGGGAAGTTCATGGCGTAAGAGCTATAGGCCATCGCTATTTCCGGGCGTTGGTTCAAGGCTCCGAGGAATTGTAATACTGAGTTATAGAAAATCGTCTTATCGCCTCCGGTCTTGTCCTGCATGTTCAACTCAATGGAGTTACCCATGCCGTAACCCGGGATCATACTAGTTTGGAAACTAAAGATCTGTGCTTCCTTGATTTGATGGAATTGTGCGTTGAGCCGGGCAATCACCGCATCGGCGGTGTGCTCTTTTCCCTTACGCTCATCCCAGTCTTTCAGTCGGATGATAACCGAACCGTAAGAGGCTCCTTGTCCGGAGATAAGCCCATAACCGGCAATGCGGGCATAATGCTCGATCTCTGGCGTACTTTCCAGGATTTTTTCTATTTTGGCCATTATTAGCTTGTTTTCTTCTAGCGTGCTACCCGGAGCGATGGACATGTTTACCATGATCGCACCTTGGTCTTCTTGAGGGACCAAACTGGTTTTTGTGGTCATCATCATCCAGACCAACAGCACAAGCGTAGCGATTAATGATACCCATACCATCCAACGATGGTGGATGAAAAACATCACGCCTTTCTTATATTTTTCTAGCACAGCGTTGAACGAGGCGTTATAAGCGGCACGTACACGGCCGTTGATACTCTTGGTACTCTTGTTGCCATCGGATGGACGCATCATAATAGCGCAAAGCGCCGGGCAAAGTGTCAAAGCCGAGATCATGGAGATACCAACGGAAGTTGCCATGGTCACACCAAACTGAGTATAGAAAATTCCGGATGTACCTCCCATGAAAGTTACAGGGATGAACACTGCCATAAATACGCAGGTACAAGAAATGATCGCCATGGTAACATCGCCCATGGCATCTTTAGTCGCTTGATAGGGCGACTTATAGCCGACGTCGAATTTCGCCTGTACCGCTTCTACTACGACGATCGCATCATCCACCACCGTACCAATAGCCAATACCAACGCAAAAAGAGTCAAGATGTTGATACTAAATCCTGCCGCAACCAAGCAAGCGAAGGTTCCGACCAATGAGACAATGATCGAGATAGAGGGAATTAACGTACTCTTGAAATCCTGCAAGAAGAAGTAAACCACTAAGATCACGAGAATGATTGCGACGATTAGGGTCTCCACCACATTATAGATAGAGGCGAAGAGGAAGTCATTGGAACTCATCATAGTCATGAAAGAAGTTCCTTTCGGCAGATCCTGCTCAAGTTCGTTCAGCAAGTTGGTGATCTGTTCGTTCACGGCGGTAGCGTTAGAGCCTGCGGTCTGGAAAATCAAGAAGGTTACGGCTGCTTTACCATCCATTTTATTATCGAATCCATAAGTCAAAGTTCCGAGCTCTACATCTGCGATATCCTTTAGCCGTAGGACTGATCCATCATTTTGTGATCGGATGACGATCTCCTTAAATTCGTTGACATCTTTTAGGCGTCCGCGGTATTTCATCGTGTATTGGAATACGTTTTGTGAGTTCTCGCCTAATTGGCCTGTTGGAGCTTCCAGGTTCTGTTCGCCTAGTACGGCAGTTACGTCTGATGGTACCAATCCATATTGAGCCATACGATCCGGCTTGAGCCAAATACGCATACTGTAAGCATCACCTAACATCATCACATCTCCCACACCTTCGATACGTTTGATTTGTGGAATAATGTTAATGTCCAAGTAGTTGGCAAGGAATGTTTGGTCGTAGCGACCATCATCACAGACTAATGCGTCGATCTGTAAGAAACTCGTCTGGCGTTTTTGAGTGGAGACACCAATCTTGGTTACCTCGGCCGGTAGTAAGCCTTGTGCCTTAGAGACTCGGTTCTGCACATTAACCGCTGCCATGTCGGGATCAGTTCCCTGTTTGAAGAATACCTCGATAGTTGCAGTCCCTGCGTTTGTAGCGGTAGAAGTGATGTACATCATATTTTCCACACCATTGATGCTTTCTTCCAAAGGCATGATGACACTGTTCATCACAGCGTTGGCATCTGCGCCGGTATAGGTAGCTGATACATTTACTGTTGGCGGAGCGATATTCGGATATTGCTCAACAGGTAACGAGAAAAGCGAAATCAGCCCGACTACCAAGATCAGGATGGAAATGGATATAGCCATAACAGGCCGTTTGATAAATATATTCCCTTTCATAATGCACTGATTTCTTTTTATTTAACTTGTGTTCCCTCACGTACCAATCCGGCTCCTTGTGATACGATTTCTTCACCGGCTTTCAGTCCGTCTAATACGACATACTCGCGTCCATCGTTCAATTCAGCTACCGTGATCAAGGATGAGACTGCTTTGCCATCCACTACTTTATATACCATTGTTTTATCCTGTAGACGTATTGTCGCTTCCTGTGGGATTACGATACAATTCTCATATGTACTGGGGATGATTACCGCTCCAGAGGCTCCGCTATGTAGTAGGCGTGCCTCGTTTGGGAAGACAGAACGGACGGTTACCGTACCGGTCTGGCGATCGATCACGCCGCTGATCGACTCGATCTTTCCTTTATGTTCGTAGATGGAGTTGTCATTTAGTCTAAGTTCTACTTCCGGCATGTTCTTCAGTGCGTCATCCATGGAACCATATTGACGGGTCAAGGATAAAAGCTGGTTCTCATTCATAGAGAAATACACATACATGTTCGAGTTGTCGGATACTGTAGTCAATGGCTGTGGAATATTGGCGCTGACTAAGGCTCCGACCCGATAGGGTAACGCTCCTACCACTCCGTCACTCGGACTTTTTACTTCGGTATAAGAGAGGTTGTTGCGGGCGTTTGTCTCTTGAGCCTCAGCTTGTGCCAAAGCTGCTTGTGCGGTGAGATAACTGTTCTCGGAGGTCTTTAGGCTGAACTCTGATACTACTTTCTGGGCATATAGCTCTTTATTGCTGTTGTAGGTTAATTCCGCCGTGGCTAAGCCTGCCTTTGCTGATTTAACGTTGGCTATAGCCGTATTCAAGGCTGCCTTGTAGGGTACTTGGTCTATGACGAAAAGAATTTGTCCTTTCCGGACTTTCTCACCTTCTGTTACGCAAAGGCGCTCGATAGTTCCGGATACCTGTGGATAAATATCGATATCCTGCCGTCCACGGATCGTGGCTGAATAAGAGGTAGAGAATTTCTTGTCACTTACTGTTATTTTCATTGTTGCATAATTGGCATTCATTGGAGCTTGAGGTGTTTGTTTGCAAGACACCAATACTGCCGTAAAACCGACTAATCCTATTAGTCTCATCCATTTTGAACTCATAACCATTTGTATATCCTTTTAAAATTCCGCGCAAAGTTAAAAGGAGATAGCTCATTTTTATATACCAAATGTGCTGGTGAAGTGTTCTGATTGTAATATCTTGTAGTATGGTTTCTCAAAAAGAAAGTATGAGATGCTTTTATAGCTTATTTATAAGATGCTTTCTGTATTGGGTAGGCGACATACCCGTGTGTGCCTTCACGTATTTCCCGAAATATGAGAGATTGGGAAACTCCAAATAATTGGCTATTTCCTTAATGGATTTTTCAGAGTATTTAAGTAGCTCGGTGATATCCTCTATGATAAATTCATTAATGATATCGAAAGCTGTCTTTCCACATACCTGTTTACATATCACCGAGAGATATTTGGTAGTGATAAAGAGCTTATCCGCATAGAAAGAGACGGAGCGTACTTTTACTTTTGATTTAGATAGTAATTCTATAAATCGATTGAATAAAAGATCGCCTTGCTTGAACATCGTGTTGTTTCTGGATATACAATATGTATCCAAATTACCTAGCAACTCATAGAATATAGCGCTGATAAGGGCAGACATGATCCCTTTCTGATAAGGATTGTCTGTTGCTTTTATCCTGGAACCAATTAATTTATGATATAATTCGAAGATTTGTGCTCCCTTTTGTCCTATTGGCAGGACTGGGTTTTGTTCGAGATAAAAAAACTTGTCTCGTGTGCCACCACCCAAGCTGACTAATCTCCTGACTATATTCATGGAGATAGCGATCCCCTTGCATTCCAAATCATCACTACCGATAGCATTGCGAAGTACGGTCAGAGGAAGGCAACACAGAACTTCGTTGGCTCGGATTATCCGTGTCTTGGTATTCACGTCTACTTGCAATGTGCCTTTTGTGCATATCAACAATTTTAATGCGTCAATCTTGACAGGCTTGGCATGGGGCACATGAGGAAGGCGGAGGCGATTGGCAAATGCTATATCTCCATCAATATAGTCAAGCACAGCGTTTTGCGATAAATCTTCTATGGTTAGCTGACGTACTAGTTCTGTTTGCATGTCTTCAGGACTTTTTCCAGTTTTGGCAAAAATAAGGAATTAAGTACCACAAACTTTGTAGGTACGCATAATTTAAGACCTTTATAACCTTAATTAAAAAATGAGCCCGGTTCGATGCCGAGCTCATTAGGAAGGGTTATGAATATCTATTTTTATTTACTGCGTTTTTTCTTTCCACGAGGAGCGTCCTCATAGAATTTACGCTTCGGTTTGTCATCGCCACGGCCGGAACGTCTACCGCCACGGTCTCCACGGTCGCTTTCCCGACGGCTATCTCTGCCTTTTCTACCGCTATCCCGTCGGTCTCTGAAACCGTTTCCGCTACGGCTACCTCCACGGCTACCACGACTGCCTTTACCACCTTCGCCTTTCGCTTGCGCCGGTTCTACGGAGATACGTCGTCCGTCTACCTCGAAGCCGTTCATCGAGTCCATGACACGGTTGGCTTCTCCCTCTTCTACCTCGAAGAATGAGAAATTATCACGTAAGTCGATACGACCGATACGAACCTTACCCGGTACACACTTATTAACCAACTCTATAAGTTGAGGAGGTGTAAGCTCGTCTGTCTTTCCAAAGTTGATAAAGAAACGGGTGTAGCCTTCTTCCGCTTCGCCTCTACCACCACGTTTGCCTCTTTCTCTTGGGGCGCTCTCGTCTACAACCTCGATATCATCGTTATCTTTATAATAGTCGATCATCCGGTTGAACTCCAAGGATACGACACGCTTGATGATATCTTCCTTATCCAGCCATTCCAATTTACGGTAGATAGAAGGCATCAAACTAGCGATTTCCTCCTCGTTCACTTTCACTTTCTCGATCTGGTCCACCAAGTTGAACAATTGCTTCTCACAGATTTGCTCACCGGTAGGCATCTTGCCTTTATCGAATTTCTTGTTAATGATTCGTTCGATCTCGCGGATCTTGCCTTTTTCCCTTACGTGGCAGATAGAGATAGCGATACCCGTTTTTCCCGCACGGCCCGTACGTCCGCGGCGGTGGGTATAAGATTCTACCTCATCCGGCAGACCGTAATTGATTACATGGGTTAAGTCATCCACGTCCAAACCACGTGCGGCTACGTCCGTAGCGACCAATAACTGGATATTCTTGATACGGAACTTCTGCATCACGTAATCACGTTGCGCTTGGCTCAGCTCGCCGTGCAAGGAGTCGGCGTTATAGCCGTCTTGAATCAATTTATCGGCGATCTCCTGTGTCTCCTTACGGGTACGGCAGAAGATGATACCGTAGATGTTCGGGTAATAATCGGCTAGACGTTTCAACGCGAGATATTTATCCTGCGCACGAACCATGTAATAGATATCGCGGATATTCTTGTTTCCCTCGTTCTTCCTGCCAATGACGATCTCTTTCGGGTCCTTCATGTATTTCTTGGTGATAGAGGCAATCTCTTTCGGCATGGTAGCGGAGAAGAGCAGCATATTGCGGTTTTCCGGTATAGCCGCCAAGATCTCGTTGATACTGTCGGTGAAACCCATGTTCAACATCTCGTCCGCCTCATCAAGAATGACGTTCTTTACGTTGCTTAAGTCAACCGTCTTGCGGTTCATCAAGTCGATCAAACGTCCCGGGGTAGCCACTACCACGTGTACGCCTCTCTTCAGTGTCTTGATCTGGCTCTCTATACTGGAACCTCCGTATACAGGGAGAACCTTCAGGTTATCGATGTATTTAGAATAATCGTTCAAATCGTCCGCTATCTGTAGGCAAAGCTCGCGTGTCGGACAAAGGATAAGCGCTTGAGGCTGATATTGAGAGACATTGATCTTTTGCAGGATCGGCAGGCCGTAAGCGGCTGTCTTGCCGGTTCCTGTTTGTGCCAATGCGATTACGTCGTTATCTTCTCCCAGTAAGAAAGGAATCACTTCTTCCTGTACGGGCATGGGCGATTCGTAGCCCATCTCTTGGATTGCCTTTAATATCGGTGCGGCAACTCCTAATTCTTCAAATGTTTTCAAAATGCGATTGTGTATATATGATAATATTCAGTGGCCGCAAAGGTACGTAAATAATTCGGATTCTATAGGATTGTTATGCTAAATTCGCTAAAAATCAGCGAACCACGGATGGTTTTTACCTATTGGGAGAGGGTGGGCACCTCGGTCGCATGCGAACCGTGTCGTTTATTTGTTAGCGAAACAGCTCTTGTCTGATCTTTCTGATAGAAATAGGGCGTATATCGTGACATGTCCTTTTTCTTGATACTATGATATAGCCGGAGGGTAAGGGGATAAAGTGGTGCTTTGGGGGAAAATAGTGCCTTTTCCAAGTGTGATAGGTGGCGAAAGACCGTTTTTCGGTATCTTGTTAATCAATAGCTGATTGCGAAATATTTCTTCCTTATTTGCGAGCGAGCCGTACTAAGTCCCGGAATATTCGATTCTCTGAGGCTTTAGATTACAATGTGTCAAAAAGTGACAGTTTGTTAGAAACGGTCTGAACGGAGATTTTCTATGGATTAAGATAAATGAAAAGTTAAAAGACTTTTTGTTGTATATATTAAGGCCGTCTTGAGCCTGTCTTGCCCGATGAACCTGCTTGTTGCCATGATGGAGGAATCAAGCACTGTGATTTGTTACCGTTTATAAATCTAAAATAGAGAGCTTATGAAAAAAGAAAGAATGATTATTGCTTTTTTGAGTTTACTTTTCCTGTTGCCGGGATGCAAGGAAGAGAAAACACAAAGTGTCTTTGATGCAGATGAGTTTGATTGTGTTGGTTGGCCACACATTAGAAAGGTTACTATTACAAATGTAAATTGTGAGGCAGAGGGAATATTCCTTATTCTAGAGGATTCTTTAGTTTATTGTGATGATGAGATAGTTATACCTTATAAAAATCACTACGGAAAACGTTTAGAAGTAGGCTTTTGTTTTGGGGATAGAAAGAGATATCCATTGTGTAAATCGGATTCCTCAGTAATTGATATTTCTGTACTTTCTGTTCGAGAATTGAATGAATAAACTTTTTAATATGATTGTATTATGAAAAAACTTTTTTAATTATTAGTGTTTTATTGGGTATATTGTTTTATCCTGTAAATGCTCAACAGCGAATAGTGGAGGGATCTAATATCAATATATCAGAGGTTCCTTGGCAGGTTGCGATTCAAACGAAAGGTGTTTTTAACGGAGGAGGGTCTATATTGGCTCCAAACTTGATTTTAACAGCTGCTCATGTGGTGGAAAAATATACTGCAAAAGAGGTTAAAGTGGGAGTTGGTAGTTCTAAATATTCAAATATTGGTGCGAATTGGTATTCTGTTTCAAATATTGTTTATCACCCTTCTTTGGATATTGCTTTATTAATATTGTCTAGGCCTTTGTCTTATTCTACAAATGTAAAAGCTATAGATATTCTTTCAGCTAATAAGGCTTCTTATTATAATGTAGGAAATATACTTCGAGTTACAGGTTGGGGGATTACTTTTCTTGTGATTGATGATCCTTTTAAAGAATGGAAAATGTCAGATGATTTAAAAAAGGTAGATCTTCCTATTGTTTCAAATTCTACTATAGGAGCTGCTAATAGTTTTGTTATTACATATGATGGTAAGCATAGTCCTTCTAAAGGTGATAGTGGTGGAGCATTGACAATTTGGGATTCTTCTTTACAGAGACATGTTGTAATTGGAACTGTACATGGAAATCCTAGTACTCAGAGAGCTTATTGTGCGTATGTTCGATCTTCCTCCTTCCTCGACTTCCTCCTTCCTTACTATCCCATATCCATCACCGGTGGTTCAGACCAAGTCTGTTCTTCTTCAACATTCTCTGTAAGTTATCCAAACTCCACAGTTACTTGGTCATGCACGGGGCCTTTGCGAATAACCTCGCAAAGCAATACTTCTTGTACGGTCTCTTCTACCGGTAACGGACCTGCCGTATTGAAAGCCACAATCAAGAGCGGAAAGTAATTAGTGGAGGCTATACCTCTTGTATGATCACCTATCGGAACACTGTGAATGGAAACGATACATGGTGTACGAGCCATTCCGGAAATATCTTCACCATCGAGTCTGATTATAATTTGAGTTCTTATGAGGTTCGGTTGCTGAGATATCCGGGGTTGAATGTGGTTATGACGAGGACCGCCTCGAAAGGTGATAATGATCTGACTAATATGCTCTCTCCGGGTTGGTATACAATGGAAGCTCGTTTGTTGGGATGCAAGAATGGAGATTGGGTAACTACTGGTGAGGTAGAGGCTGTGGATTGCTCCTCAAATTATAGCTTTTCTTTGACACCGAACCCTGCCACCAGCCTAGTAACGTTAACTCTAAATGATGTAAATACGCCTAGTCCACGTATGGAACCTATGTTTACGACAGAAAATGGAGGTGAGTATGAAGTACAAATCTGGTCGGAAACAAGCTTGTTGAAACAATTTACTTTCGATCGTCCTATAGTTGAAATCCCTGTATCGGAATTGAGAAGTGGAAGGTATTTTGTGCTGGTTTTTGTGAACGGCAAGAAGCTGACTCAACAATTAATTATCAAATAGAACAGGCATAAACGTGGAGAATTACCGAGAGCCATCGGGTAAGTGAATCTTTTCCGGGTGGCTCTTTTTCTTAATAAAGTAATATGTCCTTGAGCCTTTCACGTTTCTTATCAGTAAGACGTAATCCTTTCGACAAATATTTCTCGGTGGAACCGTACTCTTTCTTGATTTTATGGAAAGCTAGGTCCATGAGCCCCTCGTTGGCCGTAAGGAAGACCGTAATGCTTTCTTGGGCGTCTGTGGAGAGATGTTTCACGATATCAGCTAAATGACTCGTATCGATATATTGATTGGATGTCAAGTAGTCTTCCATGATGGCGTCCCGGGGAATATCCAAGGCGGCGAGTAACATGGCGGTGAGAAACCCGGTACGATCCTTTCCGTAGGAACAACTGATGAGAATGGGGTAATTATCCTCGTTCTGGAACTGTTCCAGTACCTTGGCGAACTGATCGGTATTATCTGTCACGAATTGCAGGTACTCGTCTTCCATATATACCCCGGCGTCTCCTTTCCGCATTCGTCCCTCGATAACACGTTGGGGGGCATCGGCGATCTTGCCGACCGAGATGGGGATTTGCAGGATATTTGCTTTCGTATATTTGATAGGGGCGGTGAGGGTTTCTTGGTTCGTACGGAGGTCGATGATGGTCTTGATCCCTAGATTATCCAATCGGATGGAGTCCCATTCGCTCAAGCTGCTTAACTCGCCGGAGCGAAATACCTTGCCCCATTTCACCGTCTTCCCGTTTGTAGAGGTATAACCGCCTAGATCCCGGAAATTCTGTACGCTATCCATAACCGCCGAGCGTGCCCCGATGATCCGTGGGTATTTATCATTAAAAGAAAGGCGGAAATACTTACGTGATATATTATCGTTCGTGATGTAAGTAGCTACGCCATCCTTGATGTTGGCGTAAATGATCGGGGACTCGTTGGTGAAAAGATCCGGGTTGTCGGACACGGTCATCTTGACAATCCCCTCCATTACCGGATCGGTTTCCCATTTTATCACGTAATTTCCGATGTCATCACGTAGGCAAATAGCTCGTATGTCGGGTGCGTTAGAGGAACAACCCACTAACAGGATCACACTGGCGAATAGAGAGAGAATCTTTCCTAACATTGTCTTCTATGATAATAAGCTTTCCTTACAAAGATAGTAAAACAAGTTTTTCCCGCTTCTTCATTAATGATATTTAAGACTGACTAACATACTTCGCCGCGAACTCCTTGGATATATAATTATCATAGCTTTGGCAAACCTCGGAGGCGAGGTCCATTCCGCAGCGGATGATTTTTCCCCAAGTATCCTGATCCAGAGAGGGAAGGTCGGCATGGCGTACGTCATACTTTAGAAGTCCGTAGATAATACCCGCGTTAAAATTGTCGCCGGCGCCGATGGTACTAAGCGGCTGGATTTGCGGGGAATCGAAATGTCGTGTGAAATTACGGGTGTGGAGATTGACTCCGTTTGCCCCGTGAGTTGTTAAGAAACGATCACAATAAAACTGAATATGCTCTTTGTAAACCTCCTGTGCGTCGCTCTTGCCATAAAGGTTCTGGAAGTCCTCGTCCGAGCCCCGGACGATGTCGGCGAATTCCAGATTTTCCAGTACGGTAGGCATGAGGCGGATCGCCTCATGAGCGTGTGCCTTGCGGAAATTGGGATCGTAATAGATGATCGCTTTCCGTTCTTGGGCGTATTGCAGAAATTCTACCATACGAGTCCGCAAGACCGGGTTCAGGGAATAATAAGAGCCAAACACGAAAATATCGTCTTTCTCGATCTTAGGCAGGGGCACCTCCAGCCGTTGCGCCGGGTAATCCTTGTAGAAGATATAATTAGCGTTCTTATCGTCGTCCAGAAAAGCGAGTGATATAGGACTTTTCCCATCGGGGAAACGGTCTACGAACTCGGTCGTGATGTGGTTATCTTCCATGAAATCCCGAATCATGTCACCAACCCGGTCGTTGCCCAGCTCGCTGATAAAGGATACGGGGACATTCAATCGACCTAATGATATCAATCCGTTGAAGACGGAGCCACCGGGAACGGCCTTCTGTGGTTGGTCGTTCCTGAAAATGATATCGAGGATGGTTTCTCCTATACCAAAGACTTTTCTCATGACTATATACTGGTTTGTTATTCGTTCTTGCTTAGCTCACGGCTCTTGGAGCCTAAGTAGCCCCCGTGATGGCGCTTGGCGTAATCCTTGTTGGTGAAATGGATACGCTTCATGGTTCCGACCACGAGGATATCGCCTATTACCGTCATGACGGTCGTGGAGGTAGTCGGCGTAAGGCCTAACGGGCAAACTTCCTTGGGAGCGCCGGTCAACAGGCATACGTTCGCCTCGGCGGCTAGAGGACTATCCGGGTTACTGGTGATAACGATAAATTTCATGTCTGGCACCAAACCCCTCGTGAGATCTACCAATTCCACCAGTTCACGTGTCTTTCCTGAGTTGGAGATCAATAACATGATATCGTTCTTGCATACGATTCCCAGATCTCCGTGTTGTGCCTCGCTGGGATGTAAGAAAAAAGCAGGTGTACCGGTCGAGCTAAAGGTGGTAGCGATATTCAAGGCGATTTGCCCGGCTTTACCCATTCCACTCATGATCAGTTTTCCACCTAGGTCGTGTACATGTTTCACTATAAGCGATACCGCTTCCTCATATCCGGGTGTAACGGGTATGTTGCGAACCGCTTCCGCTTCCTGCTCCAATAAAGAGGTGATATTTTCGTTTACCATATTGTTGATTGATTGTTTTACGGCATTCCTGCCTGAATAACGATCGCGAAAGTATTTATATTTACTGATATTGGCATCATCTATTTCAGACAATTTATCTTTTTAAGACGTTTGCGAATTCGGACTTCGGCTTCCATTTCGGGTATCCGGTATCTTGTGCCAGTTTATAACCGAGGTCGAAGAATAATTGTACTTCTTGTAACAGACCACTGTAATCATCCGTGTCGGGATGGGTCTGGTCGGTCGGTTTGTGGTAAGTTTCCGCCCAATAATGTGCGATATGCTCTTTGGCCCACTCCTTACCCTGTTTGCGGTTGTCGTTCCAACCTTTGGCGAACATGGCCGGGATGCCTTTTTGTACGAAAGGGAAATGGTCGGAGCGATAGAACATCCCGTTATAAGCGTCGGGGTCGGGCATGATGTAACGGTTGTATTTCTTCGCTAGCTCGGCTAGGGTATCATCCAGCTCGGAGTTGCCGTATCCGGTGATCGTGACATCGTTGTTCTCGCCCCATAGCGGGAAGACATCCAGATTGATTACGGCGGCTATCTTATCAATCGGGAACAACGGGTGCTCCACATAGTATTTCGTACCGAGGAATCCGGTCTCCTCGCAAGTAGGGGAGAGGAAGACGATATTCCGGCGGGGTTTCTCTTTCAAGGCATTGAAACAACGTGCCATCTCGAGCATCCATGCGATGGCTACGGCGTTATCGGTAGCGCCGTTGATGATACTGTCGCCGTTGATCGGTGCTCCATAGCCTAGATGGTCCCAATGGCCTAGATAAATAACACTCTCATCCGTGTTCCCGCTACCGGGAATATAACCGATTACGTTGGGGCTTTGCTGGCGGTCGAAGGTGTTCCTCATCGAGACGGTTACCGTAGATTTCAAGGAGATGGGCTTGAAGTCTGGCGATTTAGATTGCTCGATTAGTTGGTCAATGTCGTAGCCATTATCGGCCAGCAATTGCTTGGCGGCATTGAATTGGATCCAGCCGTTTAGCGGGCAATGATAGGCATCGCTATCGCTGTCCACATACATCTTAGATTGGGCGGAAGCTCGTACGACCGACCAAGGATAGCCCGCTCCCCGGTCTTCATGGATGATCAAAACTCCTTTTAATCCCTGTCGGGCGCCCTCCTCGAATTTATACATCCAACGACCGTAATAGGTCATGATATCACCGTTAAAATAATCCGTGTTGTCGCTTCCGAGTCCCGGGTCATTTACGATAACGACCGCTACTTTATCCTGCGGGTTCTCGATTCCCTCGAAATCATTTTTCCCATACTCGGGGGCTACGATCCCATAGCCGGCGAATACCAGTTCTGCGTTGTCTATATCGATCTCCGGCTCGATCCGTGCGGAGAAAGCGGTGTAACCTTCCAACCAATCTAAGGGGATTTTCCCTTTCGGGGTCTTTAGGACCATCGGGTCCGGGCATCGTGTGCGTGAGGATATGATATTAACCTGTTGGAAATAAGAATCGCCGTTGATGGGTTTCAGCCCAACCTCTTTCATTTGGTGAGCGATATAGTTCACCGCACGGTCGGCCCCTTCCGAGAATGGTTTACGGCCTTGGCAGGAGTCATGCGAGATGGCCTCGGTGTATCGCTTTAAATGTTCCGTGGTCGCTACGCTTTTCGCTTTCTCTATATCATTACTTCCTCCTCCACAAGCGGTAAAAACCAAGGAAGTGATTGTTAGTAAACAGGTTATTATTTTCATGTTTCTCATAGAATTACAATGTTTTTTCAATCAGCCATTCACCTAAGTTGCGAGTGGCTGCGTCGAAAGCGACCCCCACTTTGACTACTTCCCGTTCGTCGGCCGTATAAGGAATCAGATAGCCTCGATCGTCGATTTGCCGAATCGCCTCTTCCGCCGTACCTCTCAGCTTAAACTCGAATACGTAGATGTAGCGAGGAGTTTTTACAATGGCATCGGCACGTCCTTGGGCCGAACGTACCTCGGCCTCGGTGAATTGTCCTAGTAGCTTGAATACGATGTAGAAAACCACTTGGTAATGACGCTCGGTCCGGTCATTCAGCTCGTAGGGTATGTCGGCGAAGAAAGCCTTTAGGCGGGTGAGGAAAGCCTCGGTGTTTCCGCTTTCCAGCTCTTGAATGAACTTTCCGATATAAAAGGGAGTCTCGGTTTCCGGTAAATGCGCATACATGGAGGCTACAAAATTCAAAAATCCATATTTAACTTCCTCATTCGGGTATCCTAACGTATATAACCGAAAACGTTCATCGTAGCTTTTGATTGTCAAATATCCGCTTTGATAAATCATGGGCACGGGATTATTGATGTTCGCCCGATCGTCCGAAAGGGATACCTCGGATACCTCTATCCCGTCCAGCTCCCGTATATCGTAATTCGTTTTCCGTAACATCTCCGCCAAGAATGTCGGGGTACCGGAAGCAAACCAATAGTCGTAAAAGACCTGTTTACTCAACACGTTCAATACGCTAAACGGGTTATAAAGGGTGATACCGCTGCGGAAATCAAAATGGTAGCCGTCGTATCGGCGTGTAATTTTCTCGATGGTATCTTCGTATGAAAGCTTATTCGCCTCGGCCAAGGCATAAAGCTCCGGCTGGAAAGTCGCCTCGATCTCGGGCAATGTCATGCCACAAAGGGCCGCGTATTGCGGGGCTAGGCTGATGTCGTTCAAATGATTTAGGTTGCTGAAAATACCGACTTGCGCGAACTTGGTGACACCGGTTATGAATACGAAGCGCAGCCAAGGATCGGCATCTTTGAGGACCGTATAGAAAGCGGTCAATAATTCCCGGAACTCGTTCTGTAGCTCTTCGTTGTGCAGGTTCCTAAGTAATGGCTTATCGTACTCGTCGATCAGTACGACCACCTTCCTTCCGGTTATCTCCGCCGCCCTTCGTATGATGGTCATGAACCGTCCGGAATAGGTGATACCCTCTCCTCCGGTATCATATATTTTTTCCCATTCCCTCAACTGGCGTTCCAGCATATTCTCCAATGCCTTGCGGCTATCGTACAACTCGGCGTTGAGGCTGAAATGAAGTACCGGATGCTCTTTCCACTCGGTCTCTAGTTTCTCTATGGCTAATCCCCGGAACAATTCTTTCTTCCCCTCGAAATATGCCTTGAATGTCGATAGCAGCAAGCTTTTCCCGAATCGCCGGGGGCGGCTTAGGAAATAAGGGACACCTTGGTATGCCATTTGATAAATGAACTCGGTCTTGTCAACATACAAATAGTTCTCTGTACGTAGTTTGTCAAAACTCTGTATGCCTATCGGTAATTTTCGGACGATATTTCCCATAGCCTTATCTGTTTAATTTACACAAATGTAGGTATTTTTTCCAAGGAGGCAAATAGATCGAAAAAAACACGTACGTCTTTTTCCGGAAACACGTACATGTTTTTTGAAAAAGACGTACATGTTTTTCCGGAAAGTCTTTCGTACCTTTGCGGGCTGATACAAACAAGAAGGAAAATGGATTATATCGCTCATACATTGCCGAATGGACTTCGCATGGTACATCTCCCGGTTAATTCCCCGGTCTCTTACTGCGGTTTCGCCGTGAACGCCGGTACACGGGATGAGAACGAGGATGAATTTGGCTTGGCGCATTTCGTTGAACACATGATCTTCAAAGGTACGGAGAAACGGAAAGCGTGGCATATCCTGAACCGTATGGAGAACGTAGGAGGGGAGTTGAATGCCTATACGACGAAGGAAGAGACCTTTGTTTATTCCATTTTTATGGAGGAGGATTTTGGCCGGGCGTTTGAGCTATTGACCGATCTGGTTTTCCATTCCCAATTCCCCAAACAGGAGATCGAGAAGGAGGTAGATGTCATCTTGGATGAGATCAATTCGTATGAGGATAGTCCTTCGGAACTTATATTCGACGAGTTTGAGAACTTGCTTTATAAGGGTCATACCCTCGGGCATAATATCTTAGGGGATGAGGAATCTCTTCTTCGCTTTGACTCCGAGTCCGGTCGTTCTTTCATGCGTCGTTTTTACGCCCCGGAGAATATGGTGTTCTTCTCGATGGGACGAAAAGACTTCAAGAAGATCTTGAAATCAGCGGAATCCGCTTTAAGCGATATCTCTTTCCCGATGGCTGAACGGATCCGGAAAGCTCCGGACCCCATCGAGGCTTGCGTACGCCAGATCCATAAAGATACCCATCAAGCCCATGTACTGATCGGTGGCCGGGCTTTCAGTATGCACGATAAAAAGCGCATTCCTTTATTTTTGTTGAATAATATTTTGGGTGGTCCGGGCATGAATAACCGCTTGAATGTCTCCTTGCGGGAAAAGCATGGTTTGGTCTATAACGTAGAATCCAATATAACCTCTTATACCGATACCGGACTAGCCAGTATCTATTTCGGGACAGACCCGAAGAACCGTGAGAAAGCGATGCGTTTGGTGCATAAGGAATTGGCCCGTTTACGTGACGTAAAGCTGTCCGCCACTCAATTAGCCGCCGCCAAGAAGCAGGTAATCGGTCAACTGGGCGTGTCGGGCGATAACCGGGAGGGTCTTTTCCTTGGCTTAGGAAAAAGCTACCTCCATTACAACCGTTACGATACTCTCCCCGAGGTATTCGCCCAGATCGAGAAAATAACCGCCGGGCAAATCCTTGAGGTGGCTAATGAGGTACTTGCGCCGGAACGGTTGTTTTGCTTGATTTATGAGTGAGGCTAATTATGGAACCTATACCCAACCCCCAACATCAAGTTATTCGGATTATGGAACTTGTGCAGTTGGTATCCGACATGCAGGAATAAATTTCGTGTAACCGATACCTTGAGGGCTAGGATCTGGTATAATCCTTTCAGATCGCCTTTGTTGTAAAATAAATTATGTCCGACTCCTATATTGATCGAGAAGAATGGCATCGTGAACTCGCCACGGGCGGAGAGGCCGATACCGATTTGCTCGTGTAGGGGCGGGCGGTAGAATCGGGGTTCTTCGCCGACTTGGATGATCTCGTCGGAATAAATATTTGCGCTTTCGTCATATTGGCCGTCTAGGGAGATACCTGCTTTTAGGAACCGGTTGAATTTGTACATCGGGTTGAGGTTGAATCCGAGGATACCGAAATGACCGGGAAAGATATGAGCCTCGTCACCAAGCATAACCCCCTTAGCACGGGTCGCGCCGTATAGGATGACATCGTAGCTGATGCGTTGCCAAAAGCTGGAGAGGTACAACTGATTTTCAGGTAAGGAACGTGCAGTACCTATCTCATGATGGCTTTCCTCGATAGGATTGAGCGTGTAGACGAGTCCGATCCGGCCACCAATCGTATTCAATCCCGCATTCGGAAGATGAGTATTTCCGTTTGAGTAATGCGTTAAATCCGCCCCGACAAGCAGGTTGCAATAACGGGATAGTTTCGCGTTGAGGAAAAAGCCCAGATTGATATAGGCATTGATCTTAGAACCGATGATCTTATTGCGGTAATTATTGTTATCATCATACGGATGCCAACCAAATGAGGCTCCGAAATTCCATTCATAATCGAAGGATAACCGGGAAGAGATCTTGGCGATGCGGGAACTTTGGAAAACATACGCCGCCCAAGGATTACCAACTTCCTGCCGGTTTCCAAAGGTATTATAAGAGACGGCTATTCCTTGGTAAGTGTGCGGATAAAGCTGGCCCTCCTTAGAGTTAGGATTCAGTTGGAATCCGTATTTCAAATGGAATGAAGCCGCCTTACGTAAAGTAAGCCCGTTTCCATAGCCGTCATCTTTGAGGAATTTACTAGTAGGGGCGACATACGAGGGACGTACGTCGAATCCTATTTTGTGGATAATGGATTTATCATCATCTTGAGCTTTTACCGTACAGGTCCATATCATCATGACCGCTATGTAAAAGCTTATCATCTTGCTTTTTATCATACTTCAATATGTTTGTCTGATCACCAACACTGCGCTTTGTCTTTCAACTCGGGTATCTTGTTCTTATCGAATACAGGGCTTTTAATACCCGCTTTCTTTTGGGCTACGTAATCCTGTAATAATAGGAACGCTTGACGGCTCAACAATGAGATCGCGATCAAATTGCAGATCGTCATCAGTCCCATGGTCACGTCCGCTAGGCTCCAAGCCAAGTCTAAACTAGCCAACGCACCGAACATGACCATTCCACCGACTAATATACGATAAATAAATAAGACACTTCTCTTGGACGTGATAAAACGAATATTCGCTTCTCCGTAATAGTAATTACCGATAATACTACTGAACGCGAATAAAAGGATCGCTAAAGCGACAAACGTACTACCGATGCTACCCACCTCGTTACTCAAAGCTTGTTGCGTGAGCTGGACTCCATTGATGGAGCCGTCTAATGGCGCTCCGCTAAACAAGATGATGAACGCCGTGCAGGTACAGATAATCAGCGTGTCGCTAAATACGCCTAATGCTTGGATCAATCCTTGTTTGACTGGATGGGAGACATGCGCCGTAGCCGCTACATTCGGTGCCGATCCCATACCGGCCTCATTACTGAATAGACCTCGTTTAATCCCTTGCATCAACGCCGCTCCGACACTACCGCCTATCGCCTGTTCCCAACCAAAAGCGTTTGACAGAATGGTTTCTATAACAGCGGGTAGGCGGGTAATATTAAACAGTACGATTCCCAACGCCAATGCTATATATCCTAATGCCATGACCGGTACGACAATACTGCTTACTCTTGCGATGCGCTGAATACCTCCGAATATGACGATTAACGTAAGTACCGTAAGAATCGCTCCGATCCAAGCATGATCGATGCCAAAAGCGCCTTCCCAAGCTGCGCAGATCGTATTGCTTTGTACGGAATTAAAGGCAAAGCCAAAGGTTATCGAAATCAATACGGCAAATAATACCCCCATCCATCGTAACCCCAAACCATGTAGCATATAGTAAGCGGGACCGCCAATGAACGAGTCTTTCCCTTTTTCTTTATATAATTGAGCTAACGTAGACTCCACGAATGCGCTGGAAGAACCAAGTAAAGCGATCAGCCACATCCAGAATACGGATCCGGGTCCGCCGATCGCTACGGCTGTCGCTACACCGGCTAGGTTTCCGGTCCCTACACGGCTGGCTAAAGATACGGCGAAGGCTTGGAAAGAGGAGATATGCTTTTCCCCTTTTTCTCCTTTCCCGGCAGAATCGCCTAATAATCGGATCATCTCGCCAATCATGCGGAATTGCACGAACCTACTTTTTATCGTAAACCATACGGCGCATCCCAATAACATGATAATAAGGATGTATGACCATAATATATCGTTGACTCCGTTGATCCAATTATTCAATAGCTCCATGATTTATAATCTGTTGTTTGGTTACAAAGATACGTATCTACGAAGCAAATTCATCGAAATATTATTTTTTTATCATTTTCTTGTAACGTTTTCCAAACGGCTGTCGTCTTATAGTTAGAAACAAATGATAAGCGGGAAAGGCCACCCTGCTATATTCGGAAAAAATACGATAAAAATGAAACGGATGATGATTTGGATCATACTGCTAGGCGGTATGGTACAGGGAGCTTTTGCTCAGAACTTGGAGATAAAGGGAATGGTGCGGGACGCTCGCAACAAAGAAATCTTGGAATTTGCAAATGTGGTATTGCAAACAATGGACTCTTCTTTTGTAGCGGGTACGACTACGGATATGAAGGGGCATTTTTTATTAAATAAGATTAAAAAAGGGAGTTATATTCTATCTGTCTCTAGTCTAGGCTTTAAGACGGAGTATATTTCCTTGGAAGGCTTGTCCAAGAATATTTCTTTGGGAGAAATATCCTTAAATGATGATGCGGTATCCTTAGACGGGGTGACGGTTAGCGCCTCTGCCCAGACGAGCCATGCCGATAAAAAAGTGGTCTTCCCATCGGATCGCCAGATGAAGGCTTCGGGAAACGGTATGGATTTGTTGCAGCAGATGATGCTACCGAGAGTGCAGGTGGATTTGTTGAACAACGAGATCAAGGCCACGGGAAATGGGGTAGTCCAAGTGCGTATCAATGGCGTGAAGGTGGAACAGGATGAGATCAAGGCCTTGAATCCCTCGGATATCATCCGTATAGAATATCATGATAACCCGGGCTTACGTTACGGCAATGCCGATATCGTGCTGGATTATATTGTTCGCCGGCCGGATACGGGAGGTAGTTTTGGTCTGGACATGGCGCAAGGTATCAATTCCATGTGGGGTGAACATAATGCTTGGGGAAAGATCAATCATAAGAACTCGGAATGGGGCGCTTCTTATCGGATCGGTCCTCGTGATTTCTATGGAATGAAACGGAATAACGAGGAAGAGTTCCATTTAGCGAATGGAACGACCTTGAACCGTGTGGAAATAGGCGAACCTTCGCGCGCTCGTTTGTTCATGCATAACCTGAATGTGAACTATAGCTATCAAAAGCCGGATAAGTATATGTTTAACGCCACGTTCCGCTACCGGAATAATCATCAACCGCATTGGGATTATCAAGGAGTCTTGATGAATAAGGCGAATCCGGAGGATAAAGTGGATATGATCGATCTATCGGGATCAGCCTATCAAGCTCCTGCGCTGGATTTATATTACCAACGGGATTTGAAGCATAACCAGACCTTGGTGTTTAACGTGGTAGGGACTTATAACCAAACGAAATCGACCCGTATCTATCAAGAGAGTAAACATGAACAATTGTTGACTGATGTAAATAATGTGGTGGATGGTGATAAATACTCGATTATCGGCGAGGCTATCTATGAGAAGAAATTAACGAATGGTAATCGGTTGAGCGGCGGTTTACGCCATAACCAATCTTTCTCGGATAACAGTTATATCAATGGGCATAACTATAAGACGCATATGGAACAGATGGAGAGTTCCGTATATGCGGAGTTCAAGGGAAAGGTGAAAAAACTGGATTACTCGTTGGGTGTGACCGTGAATCGCTCGTCTTATAGTCAACGGGGTGAGGATGCGGATTATGAACGTTATACGGTGAGTCCCCGGTTGACCTTGTTTTATGCTTTGCCCGGGGAGTCTTCCATCCGTTTGAAATCAACGATGGGGAATGTGACTCCTTCTTTGGGTGAGTTGAGTGCGATTGACCAAGTGATCGATTCCTTGCAAATACAGCGGGGTAATCCCAACCTGAAGTCTTATATGAGTTATTATACGGAATTGAATTACGAGTTTCGCAAAGGTCTGTTTTACGTGAATGCCTTGGGCGCTTATGAGTATCAGCCGGACGCTATCATGGACGAGAAATATCTGGAAGGAAATAAGATCATCCAGACTTGGGATAATCAGAAAAACTGGCAACGGGTTGTCGCGTCTGCCAATTTGCGGGTCGGTCCGATCAAGGACATCTTGCAATTTTCTGTCAATGGTGGTATGAACCATTATATGAGTAACGGTAATACCTACACGCATCGATATACGAACTGGTGGTGCGAGGCGAATGTTTCCGCTACATGGAAGAAATGGTCGCTTTGGTATATGGTAATGACAAATTGGAACTGGTTTAAGGGCGAGACGATGAGTGGGGGTGAGAATATCCAAGGAATTCAACTCGGTTATCGGCATAAGGACTTGATGGTTGGCCTGCGTGTCATCAATCCGTTTACGGATAATTATAAGCAGGAGACGGAGAACTGGAACCAATACGCCTCTTTCCGCCGTTCAAATTATATCAAGGAAAGTTCTCGCTTATTCATCGCGACGATCTCCTATAATTTCTCCTTCGGCCGTAAGTTCAGCGCCGGCCAGAAGAAGGTGAATAACGCTGATAATGACTCCGGTGTGATGAGTACCGGTAAGTAAGGGAATATTTTATATCTTTGAGGAAAAATAAAATGAGATATGAAAGCGATTAATCCGAATGAGATCAAAGACAACTTTATCGAGTTGATTGGTAAGGAGTGGATGCTGGTAAGCGCCGGTGATAAGGAGAAGTTTAATATGATGACTGCCAGTTGGGGCGGCGTGGGAGTGTTATGGAACCGTCCGGTGGTGTTTGCCTTTATTCGTCCGGAGCGTTATACCCGTGAGTTTATCGATGCTAGGAATGAATTCACGATTACTTTCCTAGGACCGGAGCACCGGAAAGCCCATAGCATTTGTGGCTCTAAATCCGGACGGGAGATTGATAAAGTGGCCGCTACGGGGTTGACGCCGCTCTTTACGGAGGCCGGCAACCCGGTATTCGAGGAAGCTCGCCTTACGTTGGAATGCAAAGTGGTCTATAAGTCCGAGATCGAGGAGGCCAAGTTTTTAGATCCTACCGTTTTCCCTCGTTGGTATGATGAGAAGAACGGTAATGCGCATATCGTTTACATTGCCGAGATCTTGAATGCTTGGGAGAAATAATATCACCCAAGCAGTTCTTTCATCATTTGCTCCGTATGCGTGAGGAAATATTTAGTGAGTTGGTAATGCTCGGTTTCCTCATACGGGGTGACATGCGCTCCGGTATCATCGATGGCGTAAATGTCCGCGTTCGGATAAGCCATCAGGATCGGGGAATGCGTGGAGATAATCAGTTGGCAACCGTTATTCACCAGTTCGTGGATACGCACTAAAAGGGCCAGCTGCCGTTGTGGGGAGAGTGCGGCTTCCGGTTCGTCTAATATAAATAATGTATTGCGGCTGGCATAATTCAGAAAAGCGCAGAGAAAGCTCTCGCCGTGCGATTGCTCCAATAAACTCCTGCCACCGTAAGCTTTATAGGCGTAGATCCGGCTGTACTTACGTAATTCCAGTTGGGCTTGCCTATCCAATTCGGCCGCATGGTTAAAAAAGGATTCTGCCCGGAAGAAGAAATGCTTTTCCGGTTTTTGGGTCTCGATCAGTTTAATATGCTCGGGTAAGACATTGGCGTAAATCTTGTATGCCTCGGTTCCGTCATATAGCATACCCGGTTCTTCCTCATCCCTTTCCTCATATTTACTCATCATCGCTTCCAGCAGGGTGGATTTTCCCGCCCCGTTCTCCCCGACAAGGAAAGTGACCGGCTTGCGGAAAATGAATGATTCCGTGAAACGTACTGCCGGAGCTTTATAAGGATACTTTAGCTCCTCGGGATCGCCGGCTACCAAGTCCGGGTCCAGTAATTTTACTTGCTTCAGATAGATCATACAGAATATGTTTTGTTACAAACATAGTGAAAATATCAATGGAATGAAAGATAATATCGTAATCGTTGTTGTTCGTGCTCCGGAAACTCTTCCAATAGGGATAAATCCTCCCAACCTTGTAATTTCCCTTTTTTCCGGATCATTTTTTCGATGATCCTAGCTTGTTTATAACTGACATATGGGTGACTGGCTAGTTTTTTAGCTGACAGTTGGTTGACAAATAGATGACTAATAACTGACGGGTCCACGGAAAACCACGATTTCATCGCTTCATAACGATCCTCGTCAATACCATATACTTCTCCTAGTTGTTCTACGGAATAAAATCCTCCTAATAAGTCCCTGTATTTAATGATCCGCTTGGCAAAAACGCTACCAATTCCCGGAACCATTTTAAGGGCGGTGGTATCAGCCGAGTTTAATTCGACAACCGTTCCTTGCGGCCATTTTTCTGCTTTGGGATAAGAGGGAAAATGGGGCTTTGATTCCCTTCGGATGCGTTTGGATTTCCCTTCGGAAGGGATTTTAGTTTCGTTCGAATGGGATTCTTTTTCTTTCCGAATGGAATTTGAAGGTGTTTTATTCGAATAGATCTGTGAGGAATCTTGTTTGATTCCGGTGTTTACCAATGGAACTGTTTGAAATTGGGAACGGTAGAAATCCGTCCCGATAATTGCGATCCATGCCATCGCTATTAAGGAAAGGAGTAGGGTAAGAGCCTGCCTTTCCCCCTTGGAGAAATAAAGTAAATCATGCCATTTCATAGTCTTATGTTTTGATTTGTGGAACTTCCACCGACAAAGGTAGAAGTTCCGTTTCTATTGACAAGGAATTCTCGGTATTATTTACCGGTGATCCATTTCAAGATACCTAATTCGTTCAAGAATACGATACCGATGGCGATTGGGGCCACGTATTTCATAAAGAATACGTAAGCGCCGAAAAGACGGAACTTAAGAGTCCCCTCATTGGTCAACTCGGCTTTCAATACTTTTTTATCGACACGTGTACCTACGAAAATACAAGTGAGCATACCTCCCAGCGGTAGCATGATCTTGGCGGTCAAGTAATCCAGCGCGTCGAAAAAGGCCAAGCCTCCAACCGTGAATCCTTTCATCACCCCGAATGAGAGAGAACTGAAAATACCTAAGAAAAATACCCCTAAGGAAACGATCAAAGCCGCTTTCTTGCGTGTCATGTGGAACTCCTCAAGAACGTAGGCCGTAGCTACCTCATGTAAAGAGATCGTGGAAGTCAGTGCCGCCATCGCTAGCAAGATATAAAAAATACAGGACCACAAGCCACTCAGCGGTAATTGCCCAAATACGTTCGGTAACGTGATAAACACGAGTTCCGCACCAGCGGAAGGGGTGATGCCGAAACTGAATACCGCCGGGAATATCATGATACCGGCCAATACGGCGACAAGCGTATTAATGATTGTCACCTGCCAAGCGGTGGCCTGCATATTCGTATCTTTCCCGAAGTAAGAGGAGTAAGTGATCAGGCAGCCCATACCCAAACTCAAAGAGAAGAAAGCCTGTCCTAGTGCGCTTAAGACCACTGAGGAAGTCAATTTGCTAAAGTCTGGCTTGAAAAGGAAAAGCAATCCGGCCTCAGCGTTCGGTAAGGTCACGGAACGTACGCACATGATCAGCAAGATCAAGAATAAAAGCGGCATCATGATCTTAGAGGCCCGTTCGATACCTTTTTCTACACCCGAGACAATCACGAAGTGAGTTAACCCGATAAAAGCGCCCATCCAAAAGATCGGACGGAAGACATTGGAGGCGAAATCCTGAAAATCGGCCGTATAGTCTATATCCGGCTGTCCATACAAACGGCCACTTAGCGTTTGCCAAACATATTCAAGCGTCCAACCGGAGACAACCGAGTAATAACTTAATATCAAAAATGCGGCCAAGATCCCGTTGTACCCGATCCAGCACCATTTTGTTCCGGGAGCCATCTTCTTGAAAGAACCCACCGTATTACTACGGGAATACCGGCCAATGAAAAACTCGGTTACCATCACCGGAATGCCCAAGAATATCATGAAAAGTATGTAGACCAGTAGGAAGGCCGCACCTCCGTTCGCTCCCAGCATATACGGGAAGCGCCATACGCTTCCCAATCCGACGGCGCATCCTACGGTAGCTAGTACTACGCCCAATTTACTACCGAATGTGACTCGATTGTTTGCCATATTATTTATTGTTGCTTTTATGCTTTTAATTGTTACCTATTTTCTTATTTTCGGGAGCAAAAGTAATAATTTGAATTAATTTGTTCGTGTAAAGTATAAATAATTTAGTGAAAGGAGTATGAAACGAGGACGTAAGAAAAAGTTAGCAATCTCATTGATGGATTATATGGGAAAACGAAGAGACATGAAACGGCAGTTAAAGAAAGAAGGGACAGCTGAGTTGTATGAGGTGGCCGTAAGGCATTTTTTAAGATTCGTGAAGAACCCGGGGTTCTGTTTGGCCGATTTGAATCGTGCGTTGGTGATAGATTTCATCACGTATCTTCAGGGAAAAGGATTAGCTACTAATACGGTAAATACGTATATCAGTAGTTTGCGGGCGCTTTATAATATGGCTTGCCAAGAGTCGTTGGTTCCTGCGTCATATTATCCGTTTGAGAATTTGAAACTCCGGCGTGCGATGACGGCGAGGCGTGCGATTCCCGCATCTTTGTTCCAGCAAATCGCTCAGATCAAGGTGGCGGATGACCCGCAAGTGGAATTATCGATAGATCTTTCCCTATTCAGTTTTATGGCTTGCGGGATGCCTTTTGTGGATATAGCGTACTTGACGAGGCAGAATATCCGGGGGAATGAGTTGGTATATCACCGTCATAAGACAGGACGTATGATCCGGTTGGAGATAACCAGTAGTATGTTGCAATTGATCCGGAAATATGCGGATCGGCAGCGAGCGACCGGATCGTCGTATTTGTTCCCGATTCTTCCGCCCGGGAATCCGGACCATTTGAGGTATAAGCGTAGCTTGGCTCAGCATAATGCCCGGCTGAAACGGATTGGGCAAACTTTACGGTTACCGAATCCGTTTACGTCGTATGTTGTTCGCCATAGCTGGGCATCAGAAGCTTTACGTTGCGATATGCCGATGGCCTTGATCAGCCAGGCGTTGGGGCACTCGTCGGAGAAAACGACTCGTTTTTATCTGGAAGAATTGGATATATCACGTTTGGCTCATGCGAACATGAAGGTGATAGGCTCTGTAAATCGGATTTTAGAGAAAAGGATGGATGGTTTGTGAACTTATTTATGGAATAAGGTTTAGCGTTTCAAAAACGTCAGCGGAGAATAAACGTTAAACAACATTTTATTGTCGTTTATATAGTATATCAATAGACCACACGGAACGTTTCAGAAAAACATGTACATGTTTTCCTGAAAAGACGTACATGTTTTTTGGAAAACACGTACATGAAATCCAATAAATATTATGGTGTTTCTATACAGCTGCCAATCAATGGCTTACATATAGGCCTATCCAAACGAGCTTATTGTATTATTTGTTTTTGATATTCAGGAGGAATTTGTAGAGTATAGAAATTCCTCTTTAGTTGAGAGAGTGAATCAATAAAGGTGAATATGGTTCATTTTAAAGACATAGCTTCCCCTAAATTCCTTATTGGGCTACTGCCACGTTTAATTTGGGGGCTGAAGTTTATCTCGCCCGTCATTGGACACTTGAGTTGGAGGCAGGCTTGAATCCGTTCAGCGGCAAGAACGATGATGGGAGTTATGGCCGTTCACTGAAGCATTTGCGTCTGCACCCGGAGTTGAGGTATTGGTTTTGCGAGACGTTTAACGGTCATTTCCTCGGCGTGCATACTCCGTACCTATTATATAATGTAGCCGATATCAAATGGCTGGGTACAGAGGGCGAGCGTCACCAGGGATGGGGCGCGGGAGCCGGTATCAGTTATGGATACTCGTGGCTGCTGTCTCGCCATTGGAACTTGGAGGCCACGGTGGGCGTGGGCTATCTGTACTTGAAGTCGGACAAGTATCCCTGCGCGAATTGCGGTCGCAAGCAAGAAGGGATCAAGAAGCATTACTTCGGGCCTACGCAGGCGGCGATCAATCTGATTTACCAATTTTAAATCGATGGAGGACTGAAAAATGAAGAATCTACAAGGATGGATGATACTTGGGATCGCCTGTTTGGCCGGTTGTGTGGGTACTACGATTCCCGTACAGGCGCAGCAGACGGCTACCGCCATCGTCGTGAAGGAGCGGTTGGTGGAGCATGTGGGCGATCGCTTGATAATTGATATGAAACTAGCGCTGGATGAGTTGTCGCTATCGGCCAACCGGAGTTTGGTCTGTACGCCGCTGATCGAGCGGGGCGATAGCGTAAGGGCTTTGCCTCCCGTGATCGTGAACGGGCGTAACCGCCAGATCCAGTACGACCGGTCTGGGCGCGATGCGACGGCGAACGGAGAGTTTGTCTTACGCCGTCACAATGGGAAGGAGCAGACGTTCGATTACCATGCCTCTATTCCTTTCGCCAAGTGGATGGAGCGTTCGGAGGTGTCGCTGGTAGCCGATTTTTGCGGTTGCGGTTGGGAGGCGTTGAGTAATGACAAGTCGCCGCTTTTCCCGATCCGAATCGCGGAGCCTGTGGTATTGCGGCCGCTTTTGGCCTACGTCACGCCGGAGGCGGAGCGTGTGAAAGAGCGTGTGAAGGAAGGAAGCGCCTTCCTCGACTTCCCGGTAAACCGCACGGAGATATATCCTGAGTATCGCGACAATCCCTCGGAGCTGCGCAAGATCCTTGAGACCGTGTCGTCAGTGAAGGAGGATCCTTACGCTACCATCACGGAGGTATATATCAAGGGTTTCGCATCGCCGGAAGGTACCTATAAGCATAACACTTATTTGGCCGAGCATCGCGCCAAGGCGTTGATCGAATATGTGAAGGGCCTTTACCACTTTGAGCAGGCCCGTTTCACGGTGGATTTCGAGCCGGAGGACTGGGCCGGATTGGAGAAACGGGTGGAGAACTCCTCGCTTGCGGACAAGGAGGAGTTGCTGGCCATCATCCGTGCGGACGAGCCGAAGGATTACGACCGCCGCGAGGCGAAGCTAAAGGCGTTGAACGGGGGGGCCTCGTATCGGGTGCTCTTGCGCGATATTTATCCAGCCTTGCGCCATTCGGATTACGCGGTGCGCTACACGATCCGTTCGTTTACGGTAGAAGAGGCCCGTGAGTTGATCTATTCGGACCCTAGGCAGTTGAGTCTAAACGAGATGTTCCGGGTGGCGCAGACGATGGAACCGGGTAGCGACGCTTACCGCGAGGTGTTCGAGATTGCCGTGCGCATGTATCCGGACGATCCGGTATCGAACCTGAACGCCGCCCTTACGGCGATCGACGTGGGTCGCCTGGAATCGGCCCACCGTTATCTGGCGAAGACTTCCGATTCCGCGGAGCGTACCTTGGCGGAGGCGGCCATCGCCATGCTGGAGAACCGCTTGGACGAGGCGGAGGCTCTGCTGGGTAAGTTGTCCGACGATCCTTCCGTAGCCTCGCAGGTTGAGGAGAACTTGAGGCAGATCGCCGCGAAGCGGGAGGAACTGGCTGATTGATGACGAGAGTCGTGATCGTAGGATGATAATAATGAGTGTCAAATATAAAAACGGATGAGAAACATGAAAAAGAATTATTTATTAAGTGCGGCTGCCGCTTTCTTGCTGGCGGTTACGGGTTGCTCCGATGATATCGAAAACGGAGGCAATTCCGGTGGTGAGGGCGATAGCGGCAAAGTCTATATGACAGTGAACGTCTCCACGGTGTCGAAGGGGGCATTGACGAAGGCGGGAGGAACTCCTTCTAATCCTAATAACGATGGTGCCGGCTGGGGCGAGGACGGCAACGGTTTCTTGGAAGAGTTCGATGGCGCTAATGAGGGTAAGGTGTATGATGTTAATATCTTCTTGGTGAAATATGACGGTAATACATTTGACTCTAACCCCTTGGACTTCTTTAATGATGACGTAAATAAAAGTTTAGAGATTGCCGGACAGGGTTGGTATGAATCTAAGACCGGTGTTGATCCGAGTGGAGGTGGCGAGCCTAATCATGACAGTGCCGGAAAAGTGACGATGAAGGTGACGATGAATGAGGAGCTGACAACAGAAGGACATACGTATCAAGTCTTTACAGTAGTTAATGCCGGAAATAGAATAGAGGGTATTACTACTTTGGGTGACTTACGAGACAGAGTAACTTTAAAGGATTTATGGACTGGCACTAATCAGGTTTCGAAAGCGGATCACTTCATTATGTCTACGCACAAGATGAAAGGCGTAGATGGCATAGGGAATTCGCTTGTTCGCATTTCCGTGGAAAATACAGATGAGACGAAACCGGCGACAACAACCGTATTCGTGGAGCGTATGGCCGCACGTATCGACTTGGGATATGCTGCTGTATTAGAGATAGATAAAATACTCGAAAGCTCTCCGGTAAAAAATAAAGGCTCATTCAAATTGACGGGTTACAAGGTCGTGAACCAATGGAAGGGTAACAGCTACGTGTTTAAGCAGGTCTCTCCTAAAGCGACTAAGAACTTTGGCGAAGGGTCAAGTTTAGCGGATGCGATGGCTGGAAATTATACTGAAAGTGGTAATGACTTTAAATATTTGGGTGATGAAGTATGGTCTATGATGACGCTAAATGAGGCGAATGGCTCTTATAATTATGTGCTGGATCCGTCGATCAGCCAAAAGAAGGTACCTATGAATGAAGGCGATGATCCTTGGACTCAATTCAAGGACTCTTATATCAACTATTTTAATCCGGAAAACAAAGACTTAAATAGGGTTGAGAATATGTCTAAGATTCCTGAGGCTGAGACTGAACCTTATTATGGAGTGAATGATAGAATATATTACCCCGTCGTGTACACCAAGGAGAACACGTTGGATCGTGAGGCGCAAGTAAATGGTTATTCTACCGGCGTTATTTTCGAGTCTGAGTTTATGCCAGATGGTGATAATTTTAAAGTCAGTTTCTATAATAAAGATGCGGGTTCTATTGAGTCTGTTCCTTTAGATAACAATAAAACATTCCTTTTGGCAGTCCATAAGAACGGTGTGGGTGCGACTGTCCGTTCTGTCTATAAAGATCTTCCGTCTGTTGCCGCTTGCGCATTTAATTTGGAAGAGGGTTCGAATCCTAATTTATTGAAAGGCTTAATGAATGGCTGGGATGGGATGACAACATTACCGGATTTTGCTGATGTACAAAAGGCGATTAATTCCATGTCTGATCAGAACGGATTTGAGATCGCGTTTAAGAAATATCTTAGTGACATGATTAAGGGCGAAACAAACTGGAGTGAAGGGCTAAAAATGCGCCTATGCTATACTGAATTTAGAAAGAAACAAAATGAGAATGACGGTGGTCATCTCCCTGATACCTACACTGATCCGAATAATTTCACCCCGGATCAGATCGGTAATTTGTACCAATTCTACAACGTTTCCTTATACAAAGGCGGAAAGAGCTATTACAAGTTCTGGATCCGTCATAACGATAACGGGAACGATGGTATGATGGGCGTGATGGAGTTCTGTATCGTGCGTAACAACGTGTACCAATTGTACGTGACGGGTGTGCGTGGCTTAGGTGACCCGCTGCCTTACACGCCGGGTAAGGATACGCCGGACAAACCGGATGAGACGGATGATGTTACCATCGACGTCACCATCTACGTGAAAGATTGGGTGAAACGCACGAACAAAGACATCATTATTTAACCCTACCCCTCCGGGGGATTCCTACGATGGGCATTGTAAGCTCCTTACGATGCCCATCCAAGCCACCTTACGATGCCCATCCAAGCCACCTTACGATGCCCATCATAAGAACTTTATAATGGGCATCATGGTTTACCTCCATCCCCGGTAGTACGGGCGGAGGATTACTGTGTATCTTAATAAAATGATTATGAACCGTTTATTTCATACCTGCAAACAGTTGATTGGCGTAGCTGCCTTGTCCGTGGGGCTATACGCTTGCGATTGGATACACGACGACTCGCTGCCGCTTTGCGAGTTCCGGCTGTATTTCAAGTACGACTATAATATGAAATTCGCCGACGCTTTCCAGCATGAGGTAGACTTCGTTACGCTCTTCTTCTGCGACCAAGAAGGGAACTTCCTCTTCCAGCGGCGGATCGAGAAGAGCGAGCTGGACGAGCGGAACTCCATCGCCCTCGACATGGAGCCGGGTACCTATCAGGTAGTCACTTGGGCCGGGCTGGACAAGGGCAGTTACGCATGGAACGATCCCGCCGAGGCGTCGCGGGCTGTCGAGAGGGCGCAAGACGTCAAGGTACGTACCTTGCGTGAGGACGATACGACACAACCCAACGAGCTGCACCCGCTTTGGCATAGCCTCGATACCTTCACCGTGACGCGCGACATGCCCGAGGAGAAGGTGATCAGCCTCGCCAAGAATACCAACAAGCTACGTGTCGTGCTGCAAAACGTGATGGGGGAGGACATGGACGTGAATAACTTCTCCTTCCGGATCGTGGCCGACAACGGGTATATGGATTACGACAATTCCCTGCTGCAAGATCCCACCATCCACTACCTGCCTTATTATACGGAGAACGTGGAGCTGGGAGCCGACCCGACCCCCGGCGCTACCGTGGGCGGGCAATACGTGGCCGTGGCCGAGATGAACACCATGCGCCTGATGGCGGGCCGCAACTACCGCCTCATCATCCGTCACCACGGATGGGAGAAGGATGTGCTGAACGTGAACCTCAACGATTACCTCCTTCTCACCAAGATGGAGGGGCACCGTATCTCCCCGCAGGAGTATCTGGACCGGCAGGATGAGTACTCGATCATCTTCTTCCTTACGCCGAAGGTATGCCCCGATTGCCCGGATAAGCCTACGCCTCCGGATCCTCCGGGACCTGATAATCCTGACAATCCGGATAACCCGGATAATCCCGATGGTCCCGATCCGGAAGACCCTATGATCGTGGGGTACGCCTGCTTCAAGATACAGGTGAAGGATTGGGTGATTCGTATCAACGATGGCATATTGTAAACAGAGATTTATTAAATATCGCTAATGATGAGACGCTATACCATATATAACCGATTGACGGCGGTCGCCGCTGGTCTTTGCCTCTGTTGGCTTTTTATGGCTTGTGGTGAAGACCGGGGGGGCGATCTCCCGGATGACGACCCGAACCATTGTGTTGTAACTATCACTTTGCGGACATCCCGTTCGGTACGCCCGCCGCAGACGAAGGCCGGAGGGATGATGACGAAGGCGGATGAAACTACTGAGACGGATTTCTGGGCAAAAGATGAAGAATACGAGCGAGACATCACGAACTGGCTGGTGGTGGCCTATGATGAGAATGCGGATTTGGCCGGATATATATCCGGCAAAGATGGAACATGGACTCCGGATATCAGTAATGAGGATTCTCGTACTACGGTGGAGATGAAACTACCCTTTGGCACATACCATTTTTATGCGTTCGCCAATTTACAATCGTTGGAAGACGGTACATCGTTGTATCAAAAAATTACCGAAGCCCATTCCTTGGCGGAACTGTCGGAGGTGAAGATATTGGACTCGGGAACGAGTATTGATACAAGGAATGAGGAGAAAAAAGGTAAATTCGGAGGCGAGGAAGCGTCTCGAAAGCGTATTCCTATGAGCAGCTACGCCCAAAAGCATACGGTATTGCCCGCTCCGGCAGAGAACAAATTCGAGATTCCCTTGATCCGCATGATCGGCAAGGTGCAAGTGGAGATAACCAATAACTTAGATAAATCCATAACCGTAAACCAATTGGACATCATGAACCTCCGCAAGGGAAGCCTGCCGATCTGGCTCTTGCCTTGGGGAAATGAGAATTATTTGGAGTTTAAGGATAACAAGGACTTGGAAGAGCCTTTGGCTCCATCTTTTCCGAAAGATGCGAATCCTCCTGTAGTAAGTCTAGAGGATCTTTATACTGAATCTATCAAACCCGGTGATAATGAAAAAGAAATACAAGCCAAACATGTGGACGGCGAGAACGGTAGTAAACGAGCTTATATTCGCTACATTCCTGAGACCAATGCGGCCGTCGGAGAGAACGGCGGTGGCATCCACCTCGGTGTAGAGATCGAAGGCCGCCCTCGTACGGAGCACCTCACGGGCTTCGACTTCGTACGCCGCAATGACCTGCTGGTCATCCCTGTCTTGATAACCAACATCACGACGAAATTGGAAGTAGCCGAGCAACGTCTCCCCATCGGGGTCTACCCGACCGCCTTGTTCTATGGCGAGAAGACGGGCGTGCAGATACTGACGCCTGTTGAGCATACCCTGCAAGCCGCCGGTGACTTGTCGATCCGTTTCGAGATATCTAGCATAGAAGGCGTGACAGGAGATTTCATGATCAAAGGTCTCCCGCAGGAGGGAACGGTTACGGAAACAGCGAAAATCAGTTCGATCCAAGTAAAAAGCGACGAGAAACGTCTCATTACGGCCGTAAACGGAGAGGATTGTGACAAGAAACAGCGTTTCTACCTTCCCGAGGCTTCGATCAAGGAAGGAAAGAAAGGTTCCTTCACGATCCGCACTCGGGAACTGGGTGGAAACGTGGATGCTACAGTCATCCTCACGCTCATTATAAACTATTATGTGGGTCAGGAGAAGCAAGAGATGCAAATCCCCTACACCATCAAGATCAGAAACTACAAATAACAACCATAATATAACAACAATAAACTAAAAAAGGAGGACCTGACGGATGAAACCATCAATCAACCTACGATATAAATCCTTGTTATTAACTTGCTTGTTAATTTTTTCCGCTGGTGTGGCTGTGCCGGCGTGGGGGCAGACGTACACGATCAATTATAAGAATGGTTCACCCCAAACCGGTATTACCGAACGTGTGGATACGGTGTATGTGGCAGATGGGGAAGAGAGGGAGTTGTTTATTCCTGAGTTGAGGAATAATGATGGCTTTTATAATGCGAACTATCGGTGGTATGTACGTTGGTATCAGCTTAATGAAGGTAATTTAAGTTGCGAAAATATAAAAGGTAAGGCTATAAATCCTAAGTTAGATGGTTCTTTTGTACAGGGTGGTGCCTTACAGGATCTTATAAATCTCTATCCAAGCTCGTTGAGAGACGCAGGTACTTCTTTATTTTTTTATAAAGACTTTTATAAGATAGAAGGTACAACTGCTATAAATAGCTCTGTCCCTCTCGGAGCCTCTACGGTTGAATATTCAGCGGTGAATGTAAAAGAAGATCTTGTTGTTTGTGATGTGAGTTTAAATAACAATTATAAGGTGGATGGGACTACATTCACTGAACCTACTTTGTCCATACGTTATAAATTTGTGATTCGTCCGGCAAGCGAAATTGCGAATCGCATAAAAGATTCTAAAGCGGATGAAACCACTCCTTTTATGGATGAAACCATATATGTCCCGCAAAATAATGGAACGATTAATATACAATTGGGTAGGATCGCTAATAATTATGCGTGGTATGACGGAGATCAAATAGTACAGGGAGAAACTTATCAATATAAGAAAGACAATGGCGAATGGAAAGATTTGGGTAATCGCTGGACACAGATTATAAATAATTTGATAACGGTTGGAACACAACCTGTAAAATTAGAAATTCGGGCGGTGGGTAAAGATAAGACGAAAGCGAGTCCTCTGTTGGTGCGATATAATCTTATCCCTGGTGATCATGGTTTCATGTTACAGGAAAAGCAAGAAAAAGATTCTGACCCAAGGCGTAATCCGGATAACTATCCGGAGTTTTATGAAAGAATAGGATATATAAATTTTGACCGGAATGATTCGATATCTGTAGACGATTTGAACTCTGTTAATAATATGGCAAAGATTGGTTTTTCTGATAATAAAGAGGATAAAGGTAAATGGTTGGATCCGGAGATCACGGGATATGCTCCATTTAATTATCAAATTCAACCAAATAAGGATAATCGGATTCAGACCTTACAAAACCAATATGGTTTGTTTCGAACAGCGGATGTGGAAAAAGTATCAACGAATAATGAAAAGGTTGAGGGAAAGACTTATTTTTGGTTTGCAAGTGCCCAAAGTAAGCCCAAAGTGGCAATCTATGACCGGACTTATTACAATACGGGGAAAAAATCATTGGGATATTTCTTTTATGTGGATGCGGCCAATTTGCCGGGACGTTTGGTGAAAATTCCGTTGGATGGTAATATCTGTGCGCATACGGGTATTTTAGTGAACTTTTGGGTGAATGATATGACGACATGGAAAGATACTCAAGCCGAAGGAAAACCTCTACCTCCTAATGTAAACATGAATTTTATCGGATTAAAAGCAGATGGTACAGAAGTTGTTTTACATCGTTTTACTTCAGGGGATGCACTGACTGATTATACCTCGACTTCGGAAGGGCGGCCGGCTAATAACAATATTGGTAAATGGCAGCAATTAATGTACTCATTTTCCTTGTCACAATCGCTTGATGATTATGTAGGATATTATCTGGAGGTACAAAACAATACAGCTCATTCATATGGTGCGGACTACGCCATCGATGGTCTGCGTATTTATCGCTCCATACCGCAAATCGACGTAAAGCGAGTAGACGTGTGTTCTTCTGCCAGCCTGACCGTTGCCACGGATTACGAACTTCTGCTCAAGAATATGGGTTGGAGCATTAATCCGGATGTATTGTCCGATCTGAATATGGGGAATAGCATAACGGAAGATTCAAAGCATATATGGAAATACCGCTATGGTTTGATGGGTGGAGATCCAAGGAAAAGAAATGAGAATCTTAATAAAACGATCGGAAATGTTTATATTGGAGCTACCGATAAAAAGGAAAATGGGGATATAAAGAAGCCTGAAGATTGGATTACATTAAATACGGATTTGAAGGATTATAGTAATGAGCGCTATAACAACCGAAGCAAGGTGTATCGTATTATCGTTCCGACTAAAGAAGGGTTGAAGCATCAAGGATTTGAGGATCTGACAAATCATGAAACTGCGATGCGACGACAAATTGTCGTAAACCTGCGTATGATCAATGATTTCTTATATGATGCCGCTGAGCATAAAATTTGGCAAAAAGACATACTAGATCATGCCCAAAAAACAAATGGGGATAAATTCCCGGAAGAAGAGTATATTGCGTACTTGAAACAAAATTTGAGTGTACTCTGTGGCAAATCGGATTCAGAGTGGGACTATAAGATTCCGGAACCGAAAGACCTATCTAACCAGATAGATAGAATAATGGAGGGGAATGACAATAATCTGTACGAAGAACTGATACGGGCCGTTTGTTCGGTAATGGGTATTTCTCGTCCTCGTGTGCCTTGGTGGGATGAAGGAAATAGCAATACCATCCATTTGAGTGCCATTGATGTGGACAAGACTGAGTTGAAATATAAAGGGGAGCAAAATTTCGGAAGTAAAGAGAATGCCGCCTCCGGTAGGTATGATGTGGTAATCTTTAGTGCGGCTGCGACAGTTACTAGTGATGAAATCGTGAATTTCCCGAATGCCCATGCGGGAGATAGTTTCAACGATCCTTGCTTGCTGACTACCCCTTTCACCGTACTCCCTTCCTTCACGATCGTGGCAAAGACCAAGACAGATTTGCCGGAGGGCATGATCGCTTGCGAGGGACGGATCAGTCAGATTGAGGAGGCAACCATGTGGGTTGAAAGATATGATGAGAACAACAACTTGATGACCGGAGAGACAGATAAGTTTGTAGATAAATATGAGGGTTATTCATATACGTTCGACTGGTTCTTGGGAGACTCGCTGGAATTTGCTGCGTTCTATGATGAATATGGATTCGCTTTAGAAGATATATTGAAGTCTTATAGAAATACCCTTCCCGATGGCGAGAAAGCTTCGTCTTTCCCTGCGAAAAATTTGATTGAGTATTATGAAAAATTAGACGCATATAAAGATAAGCCTGGGCTTATTGCGAAATTGAAGACATTGCTTTTAGGTGATGTAGATACAGAGCCGAAATTGGTGATTGGCGGGAATTTGGGATATGCGGAGTTTCGTTGGGTAAAAAAAGTGGTAGCGATTCCTTATCTACCGGAGAGTATTCCCGAGAAGGACAGACTTTGGCTTTTCTGCGATAGACCTCAAGAACGATCACTGAAAGCCGCTCCCGCCCCGAAACTACTTGTTGGTTTCCCGGACGTGAAGTATCCGGAAGGAATGGAGCATTATCCCAATGTTCCCCTGCGTATTGGCTTGCCGAATATCATGGAGAAAAGCATAACCAATATTCCTATCCAAAGCAATGGCCTAAAGATGGGTATGACAGAATCCAATCAATTAGGTCTGCCCGAAAGCAATACTACGGATATCTTCTTGCGGCAAGGGGCTACTTATACAAAGGTGGGTAATTTGACAAAGTTGTCTGCGAAAGCTAAAAGTAAAAATGAGGCAGGTGGAACTGACTATGGCGGTGGATTATTCTCCATGACTTTTGACGATAAAGCTTATACAAATTTTGACGAAGGCCAGATTTATGCCCTCTATATCCCATTCGGTGAATATAAGGACGAAGCTTTCGTAAAAGGCTCTTGCGAAGGATACGCTACCTTACTTATCAAGATCGTGCCGGAATATCTGACTTGGAAGGGTACGAACACCGGTGAGGACGCTGAGGCATGGTATAATGACGCAAACTGGCATCAGTCTACGAAAGGGGAATTGTACATAGATCCAAACGGAGAAGATAAAACAGACGCCAACGGCAATGATGCAGACTTGACCGCCGCCTTCGCCCCGCTTCATTTCACCCGTATCACGATCCCGGAAAAGCAGATGCTGGAATTGGAAGGCTTGGAGACGAAAGATCATTTGTTACAGATTCCCGAAGCGAACTCATCAAAGGCTACCGAGTATATCCAATATGATATGGCGGTAGACAAAGACGGAGATAATACGATCGTAACCCCGTACTATATAAATAAGGTAAAGGCTATCTATTTCAAACCCGAGGCGCAGTTACGCCGTCAGCAATTCCTGACGTACGACACTGCCCATGTGGAATTCGAGATGACACCTGATGCGAAATATTGGATGGCATCGCCCCTGCAAAGCGTATTCGCCGGCGATATGTACACCGTGAAGAACACGGGCCGTCAGAACACCTATGCTTTCGCCGATATCACCTACAGCACGGCTGACAACGACCGCCAAGCCCCAGCCTTCTACCAGAAAGCTTGGGACAAGGCGATCACGATGTACGTGCCGAAGAGCGAAGCAGATCAAATAGTTTCTTTTCCGGAGAATGGTTTGGATACAACTCATTACGAGGTAGTCCAATCCAACTGGAGCCGTGAATATAACGATGTGAATGTGCCCTACGCTTTAGGAAAGGGATTCTATGCCAGCGTAGAAAAGAAGAATGCGACCGGCTTAGGTGAGAAAGTATTGGTACGCCTGCCGAAAGCGGATGACTCCTACAAATATGAACCGTGGAAACCGGATACGAAAAGCGCTACATTGAGAGCCGCCATGACCAAAGCCCCGACTTTAGCAAATCGGATCAATGCTGGTAAACTGGCAGATAACAAGTCGATCAAGGTGGTATTGACAGATGTGAATGGAACGGAAGATTGGTGGAATACGGATAATGGAACCGTCCGTGTTATTGCTGATGGTGACGGCAAGCACTTCCTGTTGGGTAATCCTTATATGTATCCGTTGGATATCGTTCGTTTCTTGAAAGAGAATGAGGCTATCTTAGAGCAAAAATATTGGACATTGGATGTGAAGGAGGGGCTTGTTGTCGGTACACCTGATGTGGCATGGGAAGGTGGAAATGTTACTGATGCTACATCCGGAGCCGTTATCGCCTCCATGCAAGCCTTCTTCGTAGAGCTGAAAGATGCGGCTCAAACGAAAGCGGAAGGTACGGCAACCGGTACCGATCTGAAGGTGGTTCATTTCGATCCCTCCATGATGCAAGGAGAGTCGGAGAAGGTCTCTTCTTCCTTACGTACCGCTACGGCCAAAAACCCGGTATTGAGGCTGACAGCAGAGCGGGATGCATATCGTAGCACGGCCTTGTTGATGCGGCAGGATGATGCCGCGAATAGCTATGAGGCAGATAAGGATGCCGTAATCTTGCTGGATACGGAACTGGAGGAGATCCCGCAGGTGTACACTATCGCCGGGACTCGTGCCGTGGGTGTGAACGTAGTACGACGGATCGACCAAGTGCCCCTTGGCGTATATGCCGGCGAGGGTAAGGGGGAGGTTACACTGACGATAGAGGGTATCGGCGATTGGGCGGAGACGCTTTACCTGTACGATGCCGTGACCCGTAAAAGTACGGAGTTGTCGGACAATACGTATACCTTGCGTTTGGACGGCAGCAGCCATGGACGTTACTTCCTAAGTGCGGGCTCGCCTACCGGTAATGAGGGGGTGGACAACGTAGAATCTATCTCTGTCTATTCCGCCGTATCGGGTAGGATAGTGGCCAGTGCTAGCGAGGCGTTGAAGCGGATACAGGTGTTTACGCCGATGGGTCGTTTGGTACGTACCTTATATCCCGCCCGTCCGACTTATACGTTCGATCTCCCGGCAGGCATCTACATTATCCGCACGGAGATCGCCTACGACCAAAAGACGGTGAAACTACGGGTATTGTAAATAAACCCCCTTGTTGTTAGTTCGTTTCTACCACTCCATCCTTGATATGAATCACCCGATCCGTGTTTGTGGCCAGCTGTTCGTCATGCGTCACGATGACGAACGTCTGGTTCATCTGGTCTCTTAACTCGAAAAAGAGGGCGTGCAATTCTTCCTTGTTCTTGGTATCGAGGCTTCCCGAAGGTTCGTCGGCGAGGATAACCGCCGGGTTATTGATAAGCGCACGGGCTACCGCTACCCGTTGCTTTTCTCCGCCGGATAGCTCGGCGGGCTTGTGTGCCATACGATCGGAGAGTTTCAAGAAGTCCAGCATCTCTTTCGCCCGCTTCTCGGCTATGGCCGATTTCTCCTTGGCGATCAGGGCTGGGATCATCACGTTTTCCAAGGCCGTGAACTCCGGCAATAATTGATGGAACTGGAAGACGAAGCCGATATTCCGGTTGCGGAAAGCCGCCAATTCCTTATCGCCCAATCGTCTTGTCTCCGTGCCATTGATAACCAGTCGCCCGCTATCCGGTGCGTCGAGCGTGCCGATGATTTGCAACAAGGTTGTCTTACCCGCCCCGCTGGGGCCTACGATAGCGACAACCTCGCCCTTGTTTATCGTGAGGTCGATGCCTTTCAATACTTGTAAGGCACCGAAACTTTTCGTTATTCCTTCGGTTTGTATCATATCAAGTTTCTTAGGACGTGCGAGGCAAGGAAACAACCGAACGTTGCCGGCATATAAGAGACCGTTCCCGTGGTCGTACGTTTACATGTTTCGTTTTCAACTTCGATCACGGCGTCCGGATCGGCGAACTCGGTGGAAAATACGACGGGAATCCCCTTGCTTACGCCTAGAGGACGCAACCGTTTCCGCACCGCTTTCGCGAGGGCGCAATTGATTGTCTTGGAGATATCCGCTATCCGTACCAAGGATGGGTCTACCTTAGCGCCCGCCCCCATGGAGGACACGATGGGGATCTTATGGATATATGCTTGGTACATCAGGTATACCTTGGGACTTAGGGAATCGATGGCATCTACCACGAAATCGAGAGGGGCCGATAAGAGTACCTCCTCCGTCCGTTCGTCTCGCAGGAATTCATTCAGGACGGTTAGTTGCAACCGGGGATTGATATCGAGCAAACGCTTGGCCACGACCTCGGCTTTCGGCATCCCTAGGGTGGAATGAAGGGCGGGCAATTGGCGGTTGATATTACTCTCGTTTACCGTATCGGCGTCTATGATCGTCATCTTTCCTACTCCGGCCCGACAAATCTGCTCGGCGGCATAAGCTCCCACACCTCCTAGGCCAACTACCAATACATGGCTACGGGATAAGCGCTCCATACGCTCCGCTCCGAACAAAAGTTCCGTCCGTGTATTCCAATTGTAACTCATTTATCTATTTTTGAGCACAAAAGTAATCAATTGTTCCGGTTCCTCCAATACTTGCTTTTATCCGAAAGCTTTGTGTCTTGTTACTGTATGGGCGTTGCAGTATTACTGCATCAGCCTTGCAGTACCACCGCAACCCAGGTTGCAGTGGATGAGTTACGTCAGATGGGTTGAATATGAAAGACCGATCCTCCGTCGGAGGCCAGCGGAAGGGTGATTTTATCCCTGTAGGTGATCTCCTCAACCTCTTTTACGAGTTTGTTCGAGTCTATATTCGTATCTTCAGCATCTTTATAGATCGTTATCTTATATTTCTTGTCCTTATCCAAGAACTTGAGGTCTACATCGATACTGCGTGCTTGGCTGTTATTGATCGTACCGACAAACCAATCCTCTCCCTTTTTGCGGGCGATCGTTACGTATTCATTGACGGAAGCGTTCGGAACGACTGTTTGGTCCCAAGTCGTAGGCACGGCTTTCAGGAACTCGAATCCCGGTTGTCCTTCGTAAGCCTCCGGCGTATCGCAAATCATGCCGAGATAGCTCTCTAATACCACGTACATCGCTAACATATGGCAGCGGGTACTCATTACGTAAGGGTTACGTTCTTGGTTCTTGAACTTATCCCTTGGCAAAGAGCGGAAACCTCCTAAATGATAATCAGTCGCTCCCGCTAATAAACGGGTAAAAGGCATATGGATGTCATGATCTGCGTCGGTATCCTTATCCCATTTGCAATGCTCGTAATTAAGCGTACCCTCGCGGGTGAACTCGTTGGGATAGGTACGGCTCAATCCAGACGGCTTGCAAGCTCCGTGGAATTGCACGAATAGATGATGCTTAGCCGCCTTCGCCAAGAACTCTTCTTGGATGCGGATCATCTCCTGATCGTCTCGATCCATGAAATCGATCATCATGCCGGCGATTCCCCATTTCTCGAATTGGGCGAAAGCCTCGTCTATCTTTGCGTACAGAGGTTTCCAGTTGGTCCATAAATGGATACGTACGCCTTGACTCTTGGCGTAATCGCAAATCTCCTGCATATTGAGGCTCGGAACGACTTTCAAGATGTCCGCTTTAGGACCCGGAGAACCGAATCCGGCTCCATCCTCGTCATACCAAGCTTGCTCGGCGTTCCCGTAGATCGAGTGATAATCCAATCCGTTACGGGCTACGAAATCAATGTAATATTTATTCGTGGGGAAATTGTTTCCGCCAAGGAAAGTCGTATCCGGAACGACATTTCCGTTCCACCACGTAAAAGTAGTCTTACCCGGCTTAATCCAAGACGTATCCTCTATCTTACAAGGCTCATTGAGATTCGTAAGGATATTGGACGCTATCAAGGAACCGATTTGATCACTGATCATCAAGACCCGCCAAGGAGATTGATGGGGTAGGGATGCCTCTACCTTGATACGCTCTTGTCCCAGTTTAGGTGATAGTTTCCCGAGAAGAGTCCCGTTTTCTTTCCATAGGTACATACCGGCGTAATCACGAACCGCCGCCTCGGTAATCGCCATATAAACATGGTTCGGGAAAGAGAATAGGGCGGGCATATCCATCAATCGTTTATTATCCATGTCGGCATAATCTGTGACCGTATATTTACCTTCGTGGGAACTTTGGTAGTTGGGGAGGAATAAAGTGGTTACGTTCGGATTCCCTTGTAGGTTGAAGGTGGTTCCCTCGTCATACATGATATACGAATCCCATCCTTTTTGCTTCGGAAACTCATAGCGGAAGGCGATACCGTCATCGAAAGCCCTCAAGACCAGATTAATCTTGCGAAAAGGCTGAACGGTTTCCTCTAGCGGGATGATTACCTCTTTGGAAAGGCTATGTATATGTTTCGCCTTACCAACGATCAATTCGTAGGTCTCTTCCTTCGTACTGAACACGGGTTTGTTGATCTTTACATTTTCCCCGAACGCCCCATTATCGAAAGTCAGCGTCAATGGGGAGTCTTGGATCAAGGTCTGCTTATTAAATGTTACGCTGTATACCGGGCTATTCTTATCCAAAGCCAAGGAAAACTTGATCTTTCCGTTTGGAGAAGCCAACCGCACGCTTTTATTCGCATATAAAGAGTGAGCGCAAAGTATAAAAAATGCCAGAACGAGGTAGATTGATTCTTTTTTCATGGATGATAATTTTATAGGCCAAAGATATACATATTTATTTTGTACGGTTTAACTGCTTCAACAATTCCTTAAGACTGACGGTCTCATTCTTGACCAATGGTTTTGCCCAATAGGAAATACTCAAGATATAGCCCAGCGTGATAAATAGGAAAAACATGGAATAGCGCAACCCGATCAGATCTCCAAGTCCACCAATGATGAACGGAATCAATGCCCCACCGAAAATACCCGTACACAAGATACCGGAAAAAGCCCCATGATGCTTATCCACGGAGTTAAGGGCTAAGGCGAATATCACCGAAAACATGATCGAGATCGAGAAGCCGCAACAAGCGAAAGCGATAATCGCTACTTGCGTAGGACCGAAGAGCGCTATCGATAAATTAAGGATCGCTATCATCGAGAAAATACGTAACATCAGCTTTGAGTCGATTAACTTTACGATCACCAATCCCAACAAGCAGCCGATGGACATCAATCCCCAGAACCAAGCAACCGTAGTAGCCCCGGCTCCTTCCGGGCTGACCCCATGATACATATTCAGGAAAAGACTCATCCAATTCGCCAATCCTTGCTCGGTTCCCACATAAGCGATAATCCCCAAGAAATAGAATATAACTTGTTTTTGCTTGAGTAATTCTTTATAATTCTGTACCGTTCCCGCCTTCTCATCTTCCTTTAATTCTACTTTCGGGAATTTGACATAAGAGATAACCACTAACATGATGACAAAAACAATCGTAAAGATAAAATAGAGCGAGCTCCAAGGTAAGCTCTCCGGCGTTATCCCTTTGAGGAAACGGATGAAGAAGTCGTTCGCCGGATCCTCACCGGTTAATTTCCGCATAAGCCCGGCCAAGACGAACGGGCTCATGAAAGAAGCGGCCCCGAATACGATCTGGGCCAATACCTGATTAAAGGCATATTTTTTCTCTCCGCCCGCCTCACGCATCAAGGGCAATATAATCACCTGTAGCATCGCCATGCCCAGACCGATAGCGAAAAGGGAGGTCAATACGATAGGGTAGGTCGGGAACATGACGAAAAGCCCCGCACCCAAAAACGTCAGACTGAAAGCGACCAATAAGGAAATCTTTCCCCCGAAACGCTCGATGATCATTCCTGCCGGGATGGACATGATGCCATATGCCAAGAAAAACGAGAACGGCAAGAATGCGGCCAATGTCAGGCTCAGCCCAAAACTATCGATAATCATCGGTAGCATAGGGCCTAATATATTGGTAACAAAAGAAATGACAAACCAAATACACAAGATGAGGAGTACGATCCAATTATTCTTATTCATGATAGATAGATTCAATGATTAAACACCAATGCCGCCGCCCCGAGGCATCCGGCCTTATTTCCTAATCGGGCAAGTTCGATAGTCGTGAAGTACGAGGTTTCCTTCATCACGAATTTCCAGACCTGTTCCCGTATATTATTAATGTAGAAATCTCCGGATTCCGAAATGCCTCCGCCGATAATCACCTTTTGCGGAGCGAAAATGTTGATAAGGCTCGCTACGCCTAGGGACAGATTCCGGAAATGATCCTCCATAGCGAGTACGGCCTCTTTCTCTTGAGCTTTATAGCGCTCTACTATATATTTTCCATCGATACGGGAAGGTATCTCCCGTCCGTTCTTCTCCAATAATTGCCGATATAAGGCGATCAACGCACTTACGGAAGCGTGTGCCTCTAGGCAACCGGACGCTCCGCAAGTACATTGATTCCCATTCAGACCATGAATAATTAAGTGCCCAAGTTCGGTGCCCCGGTTCCGGTAGCCGCCATAAAGCCGGCCGTTCAAGAACAAGGCGCCCCCTATGCCGGTACCCACCGTCAAGAAAACGATATCGGAGAGGCCCTTAGCCGCCCCATATATCACCTCGCCCAACCCCATAAGGTTTGCGTCGTTGTCGATGAATACCGGTAGATTAAATTCCGCTAACGCAAGATCCAATTGTTGGTTGTCCAGTTCAGGAAGATTATTGGCAAAGAGAACCACCCCCTTATCTACTACGGAAGGTACACCTATGCCAATTCCGTAAATCCCCCAGTCCCGGGAACGGGCGTAGTCTGTCATTTTCCGTACGATACTTTTTATGATATCGGATAATGGGCGTGGATTCTCTTTTGATTGTGTGGTTTCCGACGATTCGTAAAGAATGTCGCCATTCTGGTTCACAAGAGTATATTTTATGCTTGTTCCTCCAATGTCTAATGCGATAGCGTATTTCATGATAATTGTAAAAGCTTAATTAGAACTATGCGCCGCTTCCCTGTCGATCAGGCAAATCACGTTCGGGTGCAGCCACAATAAGGAGGCCGGCAACTCCGTCGAGATCTTCTGTTCAAGGAAAGCTTGAGTAATCTCCCTTTTCTTTATCCCGTTGATAAGAAGGATAATCAGGCGTGACTGAAAGATATTCGCCATGCCCAATGTCAGTCCGTATCCCGGTTTTTCCGTATCCCCGGCGATCATGGGATGTTGCAATGATTTCTGGGACAGATGAGCCACATGGTAATTCGTATGTAAGGAAGGAGCCGGCTCGTTCAAGGCGATATGGCCGTTCATCCCTATTCCTAATATACAAATGTCGATAGGGCCTTTTTGATCCAGTATCTGTTGGATCCGCTCACATTCCGCCTCAGGGTTCTCCGGATCGCTTTGGAACGCTATATACCGGTCTTCCGGGATTTGAAGCGGACCTACGAAATAGTTCCGTAGATACGACTCGCACGTACCCGGGTGGTCCATCGGGATTCCTCCCCATTCATCAAGCTTTAGTACCGTGAATTGGGAGAATAATTCCGGTTGGCGACCGGCTTCCTCTACCAGCAACTCATACATCCGGGTAGGAGAGCCCCCAGTGGCGGCACAAAGCGTAAGTGCCTTGTGCTGCCCTAACTCTGAGGTAACAATCTCTTTTGCCTTAAGGCTTAATGCCTCATAAGATTGACAAATCTCTATTCTCATACGATTTTAGAGCTCTTTGATTCGGATATTGCGGAAACAAACACCATAACCGTGGTCTTGCATACCGATGTAACCCGGTTGTTTTCCGCATTGTAGCATCAAGTCGTAAGCTTCCGGGCATTTCTCCGGACTCGTGCTGAACTTGCTGAACTTACTATGATCCACTAACGCGCGCCATACCGGTGTACCGAACTGGAATTCCAGCACTTTCACGTCGTTCATGTAATGGATCACGCGTTGGTTATAGACAACGATTCTCGTCTTGTTCCAGTTTCCGTACGGTTTTACGGGTTGTGGATCCGGCATAATCATGTCATATACGGCACCGGCCTGACGGTTACCATCGCAACCTTCCCATGCGTCCGGCATATTCTCGTTGTCGAGTAACTGATATTCTGGGCTGGAGTAATAAATAGGTGTACCCTCAATTTCTTGCGCAGTATAGAAGATACCGCTATTACCGGCCTTGTCGATCTTCCATTCGATCTCGAAAACGAAATTTTTGAACTTCTTGTCGTAGATCAAGTCGCCGAAGCCCGTGTCTGCCTTATTGTCGCTACCTTTATAGGTGATCGATCCGTCTTCAACCACCCAACCTTGGGGTACATCCTGACGGCAATAGCCGCGCCATCCGTTCAAGGTTTTCCCGTCGAACATGGTGATCCACTCGCCTCCCGTAGGGATACCATCGCTATCGAGGGCTTGGGTTTGGGCGGTTTGCGTTCCGGCATTGTTCGTATTGTTATTGTTGCCAGAGGTACATGATAGAGCCGATGCGAATAAGGCTACGGCCATAATACTGCTATAAATCTTTTTCATCTTTGTATAGTTATTTAAGTAAATTATCTAGTTGTAGAGACGGGGTGTGCCCCGTCTCATCCCATTGTTGTTCGCTTTTATAACTTGAGATCTTCCCATCCATCGCGGTATTTCCGCTTGATGAATTGGTTCGCTTGCTCGAAGTTGGTGATACGCATGTTCGCTCCGTCCCACTGGAAAGTTTTGTTTCTTCCCGGATAGATAAAGCCCTCGCGTTCTCCGTAGATCGAGTCGTTATGTTTCACTTGTTCCCGGATATTATAGCTGCGTAAGATCAGGTTACCCATCAATACGGTCTCCGTCAACGGACCGGCGTAACCTTCGAATGGTGATTCTACGTCCGCCTTGTCGTATCCTGCGATACAAGAGTCGATCCACGCCCAGTAATGACCGTTCGTGCCGCCTTCGATACGTTTGTATTTATGAGGAATGTTCACGTCCTTGTCGAACAGCGGTTTCTTGTTCGCCTTCTGTCCCTTTGGCCAGAATCTCGGGTCGGAACCGCCCCAGCCGCAAGAAGCCATACCTTTCGTACCTACGAATACGGTTGCGCCTTCTACGTCCATCATATCCAAGTCTCCCATCGTGCAGGTCATGTCTGCATCCGGATCGATCTCCTCGAAACGCTCCGGCATGATACCACCGTCCATCCAATAGAGATTCAGGTCGCTTCCGTCTTTCTTCTTGAATTTATAACGGATCGAGCTGGCTACCGGGCAACTCTCAGGATAATAAGCCTCCTCGAAGATACCGGAGTAGACATTGGTCGTGCTGCAAGAAACCTCAGTCGGATAACCTAATTGAAGCAATTTGAATGGAGGGCCGATGATGTGGCAACCCATATCTCCAAGAGCGCCTGTACCGAAACGCCACCAACCACGCCAGTTGAACGGAACAAGATTATCGATATAATCCACATACTCGGCGGTACCTACCCATAAGTCCCAATTTAATCCCTTGGGAACCTCAGGCTTCTGGCTCGGCCAAGGAATACCTTGCGGCCATACGGGACGGTTGGTCCAGCAATATACCTTCTGGATGTCGCCCAGCAGATCCGCCTCGAACCATTCACGAAGGGTACGCATACCGTCGCAAGAGTTACCTTGGTCGCCCATCTGGATCACGACCTTGTATTTCTTGGCGGCCTCGGTAAGGATACGTGCCTCGTAAATATCGTGTGCGATCGGTTTTTGCAGATATACGTGCTTACCCATGCGCATTGCTCCGAAAGCTTGGATGGCGTGGTTGTGATCCGGAGTGGAGATACATACTGCATCGAAGTTTTTGTGCTCCTTGTCGTACATCTCACGGAAGTCGTTGAAATACTTAGCCTTCGGGTATTTCTTACGAGCGTCGGCAGACTGACGGTCGTCTACGTCGCACAGACAGGTGATCGCCGCGTTTTTGTGCGGCGTATTCATCAAGCTACCCAAATCGGCGGCTCCCATACCGCCACAGCCTATTTTCGCGATATAAAGCTTATCGCTGGGAGCTACGTGTCCTAATCCCGCTACGGTAAAACTGGGCAGGATCGTAAGGGCGGCAGCACCTGTGGCTGCCATCCCAAGGAATTCCCTTCTCGAGATTCCAGTCGGACTGGATTGTTTATTTACCTCTTTCATAAATTTGTTCATATTATGATTAATAATTGAATTGGGGTCTAAAGAATTGATATTAAAAACAGACTGATATGATTAGAATGCCGGATATCCCGGGTTCTGAACCAAATTATTATTCTTCTGCCAAGCCTTGAACGGGATCGGGAAGATCTTACGATATTCCGGAGTCTGTTTCGGCTTCATATATCTCGGTTTCAGATAAGTCCCGAAGCGGATCATATCTTGGCGGCGGACAAATTCGAATGCCAACTCATAACCACGCTCGTTATAGATATCGTCCAATGTCACGCTCGTGTAATTATGATCGGAATTGCCGTAAGCCCTTTCCCGGATAGCGTTTACCAGACGAGTAGCTTCACCGAGATCCCCGCCCATACGAACCAAGGCTTCCGCTTTCATCAGGTATACATCGGCCAGACGGAAGATAGCGATATCGTTCTCCATATTGGTATTTTGCATGCCTTTCTCATATACCCACTTATTGATACGTGCGCCGTCTTCTTGGTGAACCTCGCCCCACGGGGTTAAGTTACCATCCGCATCGGTTTTCTCAGTTCCCGGTACCACATTTAAGTCGATCGTATGGATCAAGTCATGTCCTAGGGTCGTTTTCAAAATCTCTCCCGTGCTAGGGTCGATCATCGGGCCAATCAAGAACGAACCTTCGTAACGAGGATCTTCCGTATCAAATGTGCGGACAAAATCCGGCTGGGCGTTGATACCATTCCACATACCGCCGGTGAAACCTAATACATCGGGATCCAGATAATGCAATGTCCAAAGATGAATGGAGTTACCCCAAGCATCAGATGCCTTGTAGCAGATCGGGAAAATAATCTCTCGTGATACCTCGTTATGAACCTCGAAATTGGTTTTCCAATTCGGCTCGATGATATATTCGAGTTTCATGATCTCGTCGCACTGCTCCACTACACCTTTCCAGTTCGGCTCGCCGATCCATTCCTCGGCGTTGAGGTACATCTTTGCCAATACCATACGGGCAGCCCCTTGCGTGAACTTACCGTAGCTGGCGTCTGATACATCGGAACGCAGGTTCGGGATGATCTCGGTTAATTCCTTCACCACGTATTTATACAGATCCGCGCGACTCGTGATGGAGGGCAAGGAGGTATCCTCAAAATCTGTCACTAATGGAGCGTTACCGAAAATATCTACGATTACATAATACCAGAAAGCGCGTAATCCTCTTAGCTCAGACAAGTATTGAAGCTTAAGTTCATCGCTCATCGCCTCGCTTTTCTCTATAATATTATATACGGAATTAACGGTGGTTAAACCTTCCGTACAATATGTCCAGCAATTCTCCACGGAGTAAGAGTTCGGTTTCCAACTGTGCATACATTGTTCCATGTATTGTCCGCCGTCCCACCAGTCGCCACCTACACGTGTCGGTGCTATCAAGATATCGGCTGTCATATCGGCCGCTCCCCAAGGACCGTCATAAGCCAGCATGTTCTTTAGGGATTGGTATGCCGGAGCCATGATCGCATTAATCTGCTTTTCTGTTGTCCCGAATTCGTCGGTAGGAAGCTTGTCGTATACGTTCTCGTCCAAATCCATGCAAGAGACAAGTGCTACCGGAGCGAGTACGGCACATATTATATTTTTGAATAATCTTTTCATGATCGTTACTGTTTGTGTATTAGAAATTCAAGTTTAATCCAACAGAGAATGTGCGTGCCTTCGGATAAAATTCACGAGGTTCTACACCCGGGGTCAAACCGTCTCCTGAATCCATAGGAACTTCGGGATCAAGGCCTTTATATTTCGTGATAACGAATAGGTTTTGCGCCGTGAAATAAACACGGATACCATTCAATGCTTTGATCTTATAACCTAAAGTCAAGTTGTCGAGACGCATAAAAGAACCTTTCTCTAAGTAATAGTTGGAGAATCTTGGAGTTTCGCTTAACGTATAGGTCAATGGATCATCCAATGCGTTTGTTCCCGGCAAGAATCCGGATTGAGCGTATGCCATGCGGGTCGCGTTCAATATATCATTACCGATCGTTCCACGCAAGAAGAATGACAAATCAAAATTCTTGTAGCGGAAAGTATTGGTGATACCATATGTCAGTTTCGGTTGAGCGGATCCGATGTAGTCATAATCCGCCGGATCGGAAATCTCGCCGTCACCGTCTTTATCTACCATGATATATCTGCCGTTCTCATCGATACCGTTGCAAACCAAGCCATAGAATTGTCCGATAGGGCGTCCCTCTTCCAATACGTGTGTACCGCTGGAGCTTCCACCCCGGATGAATACGTCACCTAATAAGATCTTATCCATCGTGAATACATCGTTGGATAAACGAGTTACCTCATTTTCATTATGAGCCAAGTTTAAGGAGATGTTCCAATCGAAATCCTTCGTGCGGATAGCGTCTGCGTTCAAACTCAACTCGATACCCGTATTACGCATATCGCCCACGTTAGCCATGATCTCGCTATATAGGTAAGGAGGGGTTGGCACCGGATAGGTATAAAGCATGTCAGAGGTCTTTTTGTTATACCATTCGATACGACCACCTAGGCGGCTATCCAATACGGAGAAATCAAGTCCGATGTTCAACATCGCTGTCTGTTCCCATTTTAAGTCTGGGTTTGCGTTTTGGCTGATTTTATAAGAAGGTAGCCAAGAACCGGTATCATAATATACACCATCTGTGCCGTAAAGCTCGAGGGTTTTGTAGGGGTCCAATCCTGTTTGATTACCAGTGATACCATAACCGACACTTAACTTTAAGTCGTTAAGCCAGTTTACTTTTTCCATGAATGACTCTTGGGTGATATTCCAACCCACGGAAACGGAAGGGAAGGTACCCCATTTGTTATTCGTTCCAAATTTAGAAGAACCATCCCGGCGTACGGTAGCTGTCAACATATATTTCTCATTGAAGCTATAATTGGCTCTTGCGTATAAAGAGATCAGGCGACTTTGCCATTTTTGAGACTCTGCGTCTCCCGGATTCAGATTTTGTCCCGCGGCTAAATTGTTAGCACCTAATAAATCAGTGACGAAACCACGGGTCTGTACGTGAGTCTCCTCATAATTCTCTTCTTCCCAAGAGTAACCGATCAAGGCATTGATCTTATGCTTATTGAACTCAGCTGAATAATTGGCGGTCCATTCCATCAAGTCTTTATCACGTAGTCTGGACCAACGTTCGGCCTTACCGCCATCGTTGTAACCGGCTTGAGACTCGATACTGTTGTATTTGCTCTCATCTTCCGTATTCCGGCTTTTAGCTAAAAGAACTTTAGCCTCTAAGCCATCGATAATCGTATAACCGACATCAGCGGTTCCATAGAAATTATTGATGCGGTTCTTATGTGTATTCTCTTTCTGGTTACGTACCGGGTTTCCTTGGTCGTATTCACGTGTGTCGAACCAAGATCCATCCTCTAGCTTAATCGGGCGAACGGGAATCATATTGTAGGCAAGTAAGAAATTGGTCGCATTGGTCGGCGCGTTATCTGTAACGGTAGCCACGCCGGTGATGCTTACTTTCAAACGATCCTCCAGAGCACGTTGGGAGAATTGGAAACGGGCGTTGTAACGGTTCATGGAGTTATCGCGTGCGATACCTTCACGTTGCATATAAGAAAGGGAACCTCTATAGTTATGGTGTGAACCACCTCCTGATAAAGACACGGCATGATCCTGTTGGAAACCGATTCTCGTGATCTCGTCGAACCAATCCGTGTTCGCTCCCATGTCAAAATCCTTACCGTCCTTACCCGGGGTAGAGGAAGTATAGCTACGCCATTGGTCCGCTGTTAGCAGATTCGGCTTGTTAGCCAAGGTAGATACACCGAACGCTCCATTATAAGCGATGGTCGGTTTGCTGGCGTAACCTTTCTTAGTCGTAATAAGGATAACACCACCCGCTGAACGGGAACCGTAGATAGCGGCTGAGGAGGCATCTTTCAAGATAGAGATAGATTCGATGTCCTGCGGATTAACCGTAGACATGTCCATGCCCGGCACGTTATCGATAACGATTAACGGGCCTTGGTCGTTTTGCAAAGTGGATAGACCTCTTAATTGAATCGTCGAGTTGCCCGTTACGTCGCCGGAACCTGTATTGATCGTTAAACCGGCCACCTTACCTTGCAACAAATCCGCTGCGTTACGAGTCAGACCTTGGTTGAAATCCTCAGCGGTCACGTTGGTGATAGAACCGGTAATCTCACGTTTCGTCTGCGTACCGTAACCCACTACGACTACCTCGTCCAGTTTTTGAGTGTCCTCTTTCAAGTTTACATTGATCTCGTTTTTGCCGCCTACCGGTTGCAACTGTGTCATGTAACCGATATAAGAGAACTCGAGAGTTGCGTTTGAGGATACTTCCATAACGTATTTACCATCCAGATCTGTAATCGTGCCGTTGGTCGTGCCTTTCTCGACTACGTTAGCGCCGATAATAGCGTTTCCTTCCGGGTCTTTAACGACACCGGTGATGCGTTTCTTAGTCTGTTGGGCGACAATGTTTTTATTAAATACATTGATATTTCGTCCCTCGATCGAATATTTCAAACTCGTGTTGCGTAGTGCTTGCGATAAGATATTTTCTATGGACTTATCGGTTGCGTTCACGCTCACTTTTACGTTCTTTACGTCAGAATCCACATAGAAGAATAAGAAATCGCTTTGTTTTTCTATAATAGCGAATAGATCGGTTAGCGGGGCTTGATCCGTCTTCACGGAAATCGTTACAGATTGTGAATAGGAATTAGTCGCTACCGCTTGGAACAGTGTCAAGAAAAGTAAAATAAAGGACATTTTTAGGACCGAGAGCATTTTTTTTAAGTCTTTGGACCTAAAAGACCTATAATACGAAACATTTTCCATATTTTTGTACTGATAAAAGGTTGATAATATGCGTCTGCCACAAAATTTGGTCGTGGAGTAGCAGAAGCAGGAATTAATTCTTTTTAATGGGGCCGGCTGTATTTTTGCAGCCGGTTTTGTTTTTTTTGAAAGATATGATCCGTGTTATCTCATAGGCATTGCTTGTTTTTTAAGATGTGTTGATATTTTTATTTTATTGAATATAGTAAGTTCCATCTCTTTGTGACCATTTGATCGGCAAACTACGAGAGATCACTTGTAAAATCTCCTTTAAAGATTGATCCTCGCTGAATGTTCCGGATACAGTGACATTCGGGTCCAGCAATCTCTTGTTTTCTATATGGATCGGAATCTCGTATCTTTTCTCAAGCTCATTCAGCAAGGTACAAAGCGCTATTGATTTATACTTTAGCAAGCCGTCTTTCCATGCCAGATTTTCTTTTGCGTTGACGGATTGGATATCAATCTTGTTCGTTGAACGGATGAATGTAAGTTGCTGGTCGGGAGCGAGTAAGACTTGTTGTGTCGGGCTTTCGAAACGGATAGACCCTTCCAGCAGGACGGCCGTGATCTGATCCTTCCCTTTATCGGCTTTTACACTAAAGGTCGTTCCTAATACCCGTATGGAGGCATTTCCCATATCGACGATGAAAGGTCTTTCCGGATTTTTCGCCACCTCGAAATAGGCTTCTCCTTCCAAATTAACCTTTCGCTGATCCGTACCGTATGCGTCAGAGTAGGTAAAGCTACTATTCCGGTTCAAAATGATCTTCGTACCATCATCTAGCGTAAAATGAGATTTATTTTTATCGGTTATATAGGTATAGAATTGCTGAACCTTAGCTTCCCGGGTATTTAAGTGTATTGTCGCGAAAAACAGAACAAGAAAGGCGATTGCCGCCGCAATGGGAGTAGCGATGAAACGGATCAGCCTCAATCTCTTTTGCCTGCTTTGATCGTCGATCTTCTTTCTCAAATTATCGAGGGACACATTAGGCATTAAGGAATGGCTGAACGAGACTTCCGCATCCCAATAACTCTTTAGCAACTGAAATTCTTTTTTGTTCTTTTCGTCTGCGTTCAGCCATTCGCTCAGCGAAAGAAAATCTTCCGAGGAGCTGTTGCCACTTAATATCCTTGTGATAATATGATCTATGCTATTCTCCATTTTAAGTTGTTTCTATACTAATAGTCGCAACCAAATTTGAAAACCCTTAGTGGGAGCATGGATTTTTTACTTATTTTTTTCGTAGCTCATACACGAGTTCTTTGTATTCGGGGATCGCGTTGAATGAGGGGCATTGTTTGATCCATTCATCCGGCGAGATCGTCCCGTCTCCGTTTAAGTCCTCCGAGAGATCCCGGTGCCCACAGACCCATGAGCCGGGAAAGCAGATTAAGAGATGCCGGATCAAACGTAACAACGAGGTCTTTTGAGCCTGTGTGCGGGTATCCCGTGGCTGTCCGGTGATGTCCAGTCCACCCTCGTAGCAAATCCCGATGCTGTGTTTGTTGTGTCCTCTCGCATGAGCCGGAATTTGCTCTAGCGGGCGCAGGTTCACCACTTCTCCCGATTTACGGATGTAGAAGTTGTAACCGGCACGGAGAAATCCCCGTGCCTTGTGGTCACTCTCCAGTTGCTCCGGGCTATAATCCGTATTCTCACGGGTTGCCGAGCAATGAATCACGATCAGGTCAATTTTTCTCATATCTCGTCCGGGCTTTCGCTATCAGAACCTGCGCTCTTTTTCGTAACCTCCAGAGGCTCGAAATTCACCTCATTGCGGGTAGTCCGCAGGGCCGAGCCCGGGAAAAAGATAATACGTGCCCCCTTTATCTTGGTGGCGTCGAAGTCCTCGGGCGTATTCGTTCCTTCGGAGTTAATAGACATACGGAAGTTACCAAATTCTCCCAATTGCACCACGTTGCCGGAGGACAGTTCCAGATCCATCGCCCAGTTTAATGAATCGAGCACTGCTTTCACGTCCGCCGACGAAAGCGTGGAGCGAGAGCAAATCAGTTTACATAATTTGTTGAGGTCCGAAGTCCCCGACGTTTTAGCGATCGCGTAGTTCTTTACTGAGTCTTTCTCTGCGCCGTTCAATACCTTACGCTTTACTACTTTAAATTTCACTGCCATAATTTTGAATTTTAAAAGGTTAATTACTAATGACAATGCAAAGATAGAGCCTCTGAAAAACGGGAATCGGCGAGTGTCGGTGAGTGTCGGGATATGTAAGTAGTAGTCGGTTTACTTGTTATTCTGGTTTTTTATTACGTAATTTGCGTTACGTGAATCGCGTAACGCAGATAAGATGCTGAATATGAATAATCCTTTTTTAATAGTTGGTTATCAAGGTCCAGAATATTTTTGTGATCGGGAGAAAGAGACAGAAGTGATTTTATCCGCTCTTCATAATGGGAGAAATATCACGTTGGTAAGCCGGATAACCTCTCGCAATCTACGCTGAAGGAGATTTTCGACTACTTGCGGCAGTCTGGAAGAGAATGTTATCTGGCTATTGACGAGTTCCAGCAAATCATGGAATATCCGGAGAAAGGGGTGGAAGGCCTATTGCGTTCTTATATTCAATTTTTGCCGAATGTTCATTTTATCTTTTCGGGGAGTAAAAAGCACTTGATGGAATATATATTCTTCTCAATCAAGCGCCCCTTCTATCAATCCACCCAGAAATTATTTTTAGACAAGATCAGCAAGGAGGTGTATTTTTCCTTTGCCCATTCTTTCTTCGAGAAGGAAGGGAAGGAGCTTCCGGAAGAAATATTTGATAAGGTGTACACATGGGTAGATGGGCATACTTGGTATGTGCAATATCTTTTGAACCGTCTCTTCGCTTTACCGGAAAAAACACTTTCTCCGGAGCTTCTTGATTCTCTCATGATGGAGATCTTACGGGAAGAAGAATATACCTACCAGACTTATTTCCAATTGTTGACATTTAATCAAATCCAGCTATTGAAAGCGATTGCCAAGGAAGGGATTGTCCGGGAGGTCAATGCTGCCGCCTTCATCAAAAAGTATGATTTGAAGGCGGTGAGTAGCGTGAATACTTCCTTAAGGATATTAATAGATAAGGAGTTTATATTGAGGCAACCGGATGGGTATATCGTGTATGATAGGTTCATGTCTATTTGGCTCAGCCGGATATGACAACGGATGAAAAATATTTAGTTGACACAGTTCGCTCGTACCACCAAAAATTATTCCATTAATATTATGATGGGATTATCTTCTTCTGCCAATTTCTGGAGATCTTCCCTATACAATAGTTCGTTAAGTTTTGAATTAACAAATAAAAAGTAGGTCAAGTCCTCCCGATTCATTATATTAAGGGTTTCCACATCCTGAAAAAATGAATCTGAACGAACTTGACCAATATTTAGAGCTAATAAATAGTGTGCTGCTTAAATCAGCGGTAAAGCTAAACAAATGGCGTGAGAAGTTTATGCTTGAAGTCCTACTTTTATATTTGATTATCCCCGGGCGGATTAATTTCCTTCAACCGGGTCGTTATGGTCGCTTTGGTGAACAACGCTATCGGACTTTCATGCCTGCTTCCATCCGGAAGTGGTTCAAACACCGCCGATAAAAACACCGGAGCAAGTTACATACACATTAATAGACTGGTATCTACATGTGCCGTGTACACGCAAGGAAACACTTCAGCGACTGGCAAACTATGTGGTTGCGGATGCCTACTTCTCCAAATCCACCTTTGTGTATGGCGCATTTGAAATGGGATTTCATGTAATCAGCCGATTTAGAGATGACGCCTATTTCCGTTATCTCATCACGGAAGAGCCTACAGGTAAAAGAGGGCGGCCTAAATTATATGACGGGAAAATCGAGATGGAGCACTTGGAAGAGGACAGATTTGAAATCGTCAATTTGGAGAATGGGCAAGGACGTATTCTTTCAGCGGTAGTGCATTCACGTTCATTGAATAGGAATATACGGTTGTGCATTCACTTTTTGTTCTTTAAGTGCCCGGTTGTCAATAGCATCTCAATGGGATAGGGTTGGTATCTCAAAGGGATAGGTTTGTAAAGTCAATGGGATAGAGGTGTTGTCTCAATGGCTTTGCGGCCGTGTCCCATTGGCTTTTTTGTATCCCGTATCAGGGATGTTGCTGATAGGTTAGGGCTCAAAGGGCGCATCTTTATGTATGTTTCTAAAACTTTTTCTGTAAATAACGTTTATACCCCTCTTGTCTGTAGAGTGATGTAAATATTATTTTTCTAAAAATGTTTCTTTGAAAGCGTAAAGATGCGCCTTTTGCGCCCTAGGCTTTTTATCGGGGAATTTTCCTGATGCCTTAACATGTGGATATACAGTTGTTTGTGTGGTTCTTCCCTCTTCGGCTTTTTGGGTCTTTGGGGGGCGATATAATGGGTCCTTACCCACGTTTACGTGATCCGAAAGCACTAAAACCAAGTGCATTTCGCATGATTTCATGAGCTAAAAGCCGTTTTTTCTGTGTGATTTCCTATCGGGGCCAAGATGATGTTCATCGTTTTTATTACGTGCGAATGTACTCGTGGAGCACTTGTTTCAAGTGCGTGTGGTGACACGTTAGGCCACGTGGTGGGCCACATGAGCCAAGAATGGATATCGACGTATTATTAACGTATGCGATCCCCCTCGTGAAAAAAAACTTGAAAAATAATGCCCGATAAATTTGGACCGTATGTTTTATAGCATTACTTTTGCACCCGCATTCGAGAGAGAACGGCGCTTCAGAAATGATGGAAACGTGGAGGTATCCTTGGGTAGGGGATGAGGTTGGCTGGGCCAAGCGATAATTTCCAACCGCCCGGAGATCGGCTTGAGAAAAAAAACTTGAAAATTTTTCACCGAAAAATTTGGAGGTTAAGAAAAAGTCCTTACCTTTGCGGCCGCAATCGAGAAACGATAGCGAGAGGGTTCTTTGAGAGATTTACATAATTCAACAAGTAGTACAAGTATTAGGAGAAGAGATTCTCCGGATTAATACCGTCAATAGAAGTATGACTTTGGACTACGATAAACGGATTCCGGAGCGAGGATATTAAGAAACAATTTAAACAACGAAGAGTTTGATCCTGGCTCAGGATGAACGCTAGCGACAGGCTTAACACATGCAAGTCGAGGGGCAGCACAGGTAGCAATACCGGGTGGCGACCGGCGCACGGGTGAGTAACGCGTATGCAACTTACCTATCAGAGGGGGATAACCCGGCGAAAGTCGGACTAATACCGCATGAAGCAGGGGCCCCGCATGGGGATATTTGCTAAAGATTCATCGCTGATAGATAGGCATGCGTTCCATTAGGCAGTTGGCGGGGTAACGGCCCACCAAACCGACGATGGATAGGGGTTCTGAGAGGAAGGTCCCCCACATTGGTAC
>NZ_JAMOKM010000050.1:0-1545 GCF_023656665.1 Parabacteroides sp. B2-S-102
TGTCTTTTCCTGATTTATCTAGACACTTTTTTTGTTTATAAACGTAATCAGTAGACAGTAGTTATAAAGTAATACTGATATAGTAGTCACTTCTTTTAACTTCATACTGATAACATAGACACATTACCTCTGGGCCGAACAGAGCCCTTCTGAGAGATTAGTTGTTCGGCTTTGCAAAGCTATCGTATCCATCTCTTTCTCGTTACTTTTCACGGGTTTTCTTTTATTCCGCCACATTTTTATTTGCGTTTCCTTCTCCCCGTGCACTATGCCCGGGGTTTTATAACCGACACTCATGTGCGGTCGGCGGTAGTTGTAGAAGTAGATGTAGCGCTCTATCACGCTCGCGGCACGCTCGATGGTCTCGAACAGCCCTTGCCTATAGAGGCGTTCCACTTTAATTATCCCATTGATACGTTCCGCCACGGCATTGTCCGTGGGCTTGTAGTCTTCTGTCATGCTGATGGCAATGCCATGCCGCCGAAGGCGCTCCACGTACGCGTCGCAACAATACTGCACGCCACGGTCAGAGTGGTGTATCAGGCCCTCCAGATTTTCACTCCCTGTCATCTCAACGGCCTGGTCTATGGCCTGCCGCAACGCCTCAAGCGTGGCTGAGGCACGCAAGCTATCAGCCAGTACCCATCCCACTATCTTATGGGAATAAGCATCCGTGACCAGATGCAGGTAACAGACGTCTCCGCCGGCAAGCGGTATATAGGTAATATCGCTAACCCACAGTTGATTGGGAGAGGTTGGGACAAAGCCCTTTATCAAGTTCTTCCACTTATGGTAACGATGGTTGGAATTGGTTGTGCCCCTGGCTTTGCGCGGAGGAAGCATCAGGCGGTGTCGACGAAGCAGCGTGTAGAAGCTGTCGCGACCGGGCATGAACCTCTCTCCGAAGAGGGCGGTGAGCATGATCCACAGCTTGTAACCACCGATACCGGGATCCTCGCCACGTATCTCACGTACGGTATCCAGCATGAGACGTTCATTCTTCACATGGCTCCCAATGTCAGCCTTGGACTGGTAATAGGCTTGACGACAATGGCCAAACAGACGGCAGGCTGGCGCTACTTTCATCTTGCGAAGCCTGACCAGTTCCGTTACTATTTGGCCCCAGGTTTTTTTCTGATGGGAATGTTAAAATACTCTTCCGCACGCGTGATCATTAAATCACGGGCCTCGGTTTCCAACCGGGAGAAGGCAAGGGCCTTCTCCAACTCCTTAACACGCTTCTTGAGTCGCGCGTTTTCATCATGGTAATCCTCTTTGCTTCGATCGCTCATATCCGTAGGGGCTTGACACGGAGCCAAAGATACCTCTTTTACCACTGATTCATACTTCGCCAGCCATTTATTTAACAAAGTTATCCCACTAATACCATGTTGTTTGCAAAAACTGGTTTTGCTCATGCCGGATTGATAATAAGAATGAAGAAGATGCAATTTCTCTTCTTCGCTGTAATGCTCATGTTTTTTGCGCATAATAATTACACATTTTATTGTTATTGAATGTGTCTACCTATATCAGCATAAGACA